>JAAYVT010000028.1 GCA_012517025.1 Phyllobacteriaceae bacterium
CCGGAGAAGAACTTCAGCATCTGCTCGTGCACCATGGTGTGCCGATAGACGCGGGTCTGGAAGTCGAAATACTGGCGGTTGGTCGGCAGTTCGCCGTAGAGCAGCAGGTAGCAGGTCTCGAGGAACGAGCCGTGCTCGGCGAGCTGGTCGATCGGATAGCCGCGATGCAGCAGGATGCCGGCGTCGCCGTCGATGTAGGTGATCTTCGACTCGCAAGCTGCCGTCGAGGTGAAACCGGGATCATAGGTGAAGTCACCGGTCTGCGCGTAGAGCTTGCCGATGTCGATGACGTCCGGACCGATCGTGCCGGACCGTACCGGCAAGTTGATGGACTTGTCGCCGATGTTGAGAGTGGCGGACTTTTCGCTCATGCAGGTACCCCCGAACGCGGAAGATCGACCCATTGGCACGTGACGATCGAACCGGTTCGAATTCAAACGGGTCCGAAGGCGAGACGATTTGTCTCGGTCCGTGCGTCCGGGGAGGACCCGTATCCCATTCGAACGGGGGCGACAAGCACTTCCAAGGGATGATGGAGTTGCGATTTCGCCTAAAGAAACGTCAGCTCAACACCTTGACGACGATCGCCGCGGTCCGCTCACAAAGCCGCGACCGCCCCGCGCGGGGCGCGGGACGGCCGAGAATTCGGGCGAAACCGTGGCGAAAACGTCACGCCGGCAGGCGATCCGCCAGCCGCGCCAACGTCTCTTCGCGGCCGAGCACGGCGAGCACGTCGAAGATGCCGGGCGAGGTGGTGCGACCGGTCAGGGCGGCGCGCAGCGGCTGTGCCGCCTTGCCGAGCTTGAGGCCGGTCTCCTCGGCATAGGCGCGCACCACCGCCTCGGTGGCGGCGGCGCTCCAGTCGGCGTCCGCCACCGCCGCCAACCGCGGCGCCAGCGCCGCGAGCACGCCGACACCGGCGGTGTCGAGCAGCGCGGCGGCCTTCTCCTCCATCGGCAGCGGCCGGGCGGCGTGGATGAAGCGGCAGCCGTCGAGCAACTCGACCAGCGTCTTGGCGCGCTCCTTGAGGCCGGGCAGGGCCATGCGGATCTTCGCCTTCAGGCCGTCGTCGAGCGCGGCGGCGAGGGCGCGGCCCTCCTCGGTGTGGGGCAGGAAGTCGAGGAAGGCGGCGAACAGCGTGTCGTCGTCGCTCGCCCGCATCCACTGGCCGTTCAGATTCTCCAGCTTGGCGAAATCGAATCGCGCCGCGCCCTTGTTGACGTCGGTGACCTCGAACCACTCGATGGCCTGCTCGGTGGTGAAGTACTCGTCGTCGCCGTGGCTCCAGCCGAGACGGGCGAGATAGTTCTTCAGCGCCCCCGGCAGATAGCCCATGGCGCGATAGGCGTCGACGCCGAGGGCGCCGTGGCGCTTGGAGAGCTTGGCGCCGTCGGCGCCGTGGATCAGAGGAATGTGCGCCCAGGCCGGTACGTTCCACCCCATGGCGCGATAGATCTGCGACTGGCGCGCGGCGTTGGTGAGGTGATCGTCGCCGCGGATGACGTGGGTCACGCCCATGTCGTGATCGTCGACGACGACCGCCAGCATGTAGGTCGGAGTGCCATCCGAGCGCAGCAGGATGAAGTCGTCGAGGACGTCGTTGCGGAACACGACGCGGCCCTGGACCAGATCCTCGACCACCGTCTCGCCTTCCTGCGGCATCTTCAGGCGGATGACGAAGGGCGCGCCGGCGGGCGCCTCGGCGGGATCGCGATCGCGCCAACGACCGTCGTAGCGCGGCGGACGACCCTCCTTCTGGGCGGTCTCGCGCATCTCCTCGAGTTCGGCCTGGGTGGCGAAGCACTTGTAGGCCTGACCGCGCGACAGCAGCTCGTGGGCGACCTCGGCGTGGCGATCGGCGCGCGCGAACTGGAAGATCGCCTCGCCTTCGCCGTCCAACCCCAGCCACTTCAGCCCGTCGAGAATGGCGGCGATGGCGCCCTCGGTGGAGCGTTCCCGATCGGTGTCCTCGATGCGCAGCAGCATCTTGCCGCCGGTGTGCCGAGCCCACAGCCAATTGAACAGCGCGGTGCGGGCACCACCGATGTGGAGATAGCCGGTGGGGGAGGGGGCGAATCGCGTGACGACGGTTTCGGCCATTTTCGAGTTCCGGTCGGGCTTGCGGGAGGAGCGGGCCGTCGATCGGAAGAGGCGATGGCGGCGAGCGCGGGCGTTCGTGTAGCATGTCGCGCGGGGGAATGCGAACGGGGTCTCGCGCATGTCGAGAGAGACGGCGCCGATCGACGAGAACACGAGGTCGCGGATCGCGTTCGCGCCGGCGCGGCGCGCGTGGCTCGCCTTCGCGCCCGGCGGTCCGGCGCTGCGCCTCTCCGAGGCGGCCCGCCGCCTGCTCGACGGCGCCGACGCCGATCTGGCGAACGGGGCGGGGCCGGCCCTGACCACTGCCGTCTTCGCGTGCGGCATCGCACTCTATTTCTCGCTGCCGAGCGAACCGTGGGCGCCGGCGCTGGTCGCCGTGGCGCTCATCGCGCTCGCGCTGACCATGGTCCGCCGCCGCCGGGGAGTACGGGCGATCGGCGCGATCGTGGTGACGGCGCTGCTCGCCGGGGCCGCGATCGCGGCGCTGTCGACCCGCTGGGTCGCCGCCCCCCGGCTCGATCGCGAGCGCACCGTTTCGGTCGAGGGGCGGGTGATCGACCTCGACGCCACCGCCAAGGGCGGGACGCGCCTCGGCCTCGAAGTCGCGCGGATGGAGGGCACGCGTCTTTCCGCCGCGGACGTGCCCGCCGTGATCACCGCGACCCTGGCGCGCGGCCGACCGGCGCCGGCGATGGGCGACACCGTCGCCTTCAAAGCCCGGCTGAAACCGCCGGACGGGCCGGTGCTGCCCGACGGTTACGACTTCGCCCGGCGGGCGTGGTTCGACGGACGCGGCGCCGGCGGCTACGTGCTCGGGCGGGCACACCCGGTCGATCTCGGCGCGCGCCCACTCCTCGACCGCCTGCTGGCGCCGATCGGCGACCTGCGCCACGCCGTCGCCGACCGGGTCAGAACACGGTTGCCCGGCGGCACCGGGGCGATCGGGGCGGCGCTGATGGTCGGCGAGCAGCGCGCCATCCCGGACGCGGTCAACGATCCGCTGCGCGCCTCCGGCCTCACCCACATCGTCTCGATCTCCGGCCTGCACATGAGCCTGGTCGCCGGCGGGGTGATGGTGGTGCTGCGTTTCCTGTTCGTGGCGATCCCCGGCTTCGCCATGCACCGCTCGGCGAAGAAGGCGGCCGCGGTCGCCGCGCTCCTCGCCGCGACGATCTATCTCTTCCTCTCCGGCCTGCAGGTGGCGGCGGTCCGCTCGCATCTGATGTTGAGCGTGGCGTTGATCGCGGTGTTGGTCGACCGACCGGCGATCACCATGCACACGGTCGCGGTGGCCGCGACGGCGATCCTGCTGATCGACCCCGAGGCGGCGATGGAACCGAGCTTTCGGATGTCGTTCCTGGCGGTGATCGCGCTGGTCGCGTCGTGGGACCTGTGGAAATTGCGGGTGGCGGCGCGACCACCGCCGTCGCGCGAGGCGAGCCTGCCGGTCCATCTCCTCGGCGCGGCGCGGCGCCACGTCGAAGGCCTCGCCTTTTCCTCGCTGATCGCCGGGCTCGCCACCGCGCCGGTGATCGTCGGGGTGTTCTATCGCGGCGCGCCCTATTCGATCCTCGCCAACATGATCGTTCTGCCGGTCGTCGGCATCCTCGTCATGCCGGCGGCGGTCGTCGCCGCGCTCGCCATGCCGTTCGGGTTCGACGAGCTGCCGCTGGCGGCGATGGGCCTCGGCATCGACTTCATGGTCGCGGTCGGTCGGTGGGTGTCGGCGCTGCCCGGCGGCGCCGGCCTCGTCGGTGCGCCGCATCCGCTGGCGATGCCGCTCGGCGTCGCGGCGGTGCTGTGGCTGTCGCTGTGGCGCTCGCGCATCCGCCTGCTCGGCCTCGTGCCGGGGCTCCTGTCGCTGGTGCTCGCCGCGCTCGGGCCGCAACCCGACGTGCTGGTCGGCCGCCACGGCTCGCCGGTGGCGGTGCGCGGCGACGACGGCCGCCTGCACGTGCTCGCCGGTCGCGACGATCGCTTCGACGTGGCGATCTGGCTGGCGGCCGACGCCGACGATCGCTCGCCCGACGACCGAGGGCTGGCGGCGGGATGGCGCTGCGACGCGATCGGCTGCGTCTTCCGTCGCGACGGTGGCGGGGCGAGCGGGCCCGCCCCGCTCGAAGTCGCCGTCGTGCGCGATCCGCGTGGCTTCCCCGAGGACTGCGCCGCCGCCGATCTGGTGATTTCGCGTCTGGTCGCGCCGCCCGGGTGTGGTGCGGCGACGACGGTTGTCGATCGGGCGCGCCTCGCCGAGACCGGTGCGATCGCCCTCACGGTCGTCGGCACCAGCCCGCCGCCGCAGTCGCCGGACCTCTCGTCGCCCCGCCCGCCGGTCGACCCGACCGCACCCGACGAGGCCGAAGACCTCGACATCCGCCCGGACCCCGCATTCGCGATCGGCGCATCCGACCCTCATCGTTCCGGCGCGCCGACGGTCTCTCGGGCGGGCATCCCGCCGATCGCGCCGACCGCCGCCGGGACGTCCGCGGGCAGGGAAAACCGCCGTGCCGGCCCGACCGGAGCCGGACCCGGCGCCGCGAGCTCCGAAACCACCCGATCGCCGAGCTCCGGCACTCCTCGTACTCCGAGCCCCGACACTCTCCCCGACACTCTCGAGGCCTCGGGTCTGGCCGCCGCCGACACGCTCCCTCGATCGCCTGCGACGAACTCTCGACCGCCGTCTCTCGGCTCTACCCTGCGGTTGCCACCGACGGGCCGAGCGCCGACGAACGAGGCCGATACACCCGCGCCTCCATCGCCCGCCACGATCGGATCACCACCCGCACCGCGACCGCCCGCCGTGATCGCGTCGTCACCCGAACTGCCGACGCGTCCGATTCTGCGCTTCACCGCGACGGCGAGCCTTCCCGCCGGTGGGCGTCCGTGGTCGCCGCGCGATCCCGACGTGCCCCGGCTGGTCGAGAGCGTCACGCCGATCGCGGTTCGATCGACGGAAGCGCAGGAGGACGCCGAGCCCTCGCTCAATAACGACGGATCAGCCCCACCAGCCGACCCTGAACCTTGACCCGGTCCGGCCCGAAGATCCGCGTCTCGTAGGCCGGATTGGCGGCTTCCAGCGCGATCGAGGCGCCACGCCGCCTCAGCCGCTTCAGCGTCGCCTCCTCCTCGTCGACCAGCGCCACCACGATGTCGCCGGAATCGGCGTTGTCGGAGCGTTTGATCAGCACCGTGTCGCCGTCGAGGATGCCGGCGTCGATCATCGAATCGCCGCGCACCTCGAGCGCGAAGTGCTCGCCGTTGCCGAGGAGATCGAAGGGCACCGGAATGGCGTGGGTGAAGGTCTGGATCGCCGAGATCGGCGTCCCCGCCGCGATCCGCCCCATCACCGGGATCGACACGATCTCCGCCGTCTCCTCGCCCGTCGGTCCGGCCGCCGCGACCGGGCGCGGCTTGCCGAGATTGCCCTGGATGACGGAGGGCGAGAACCCCTTGGCCTGCGGCGCCCGCGCCGGACTGGCGAGCCCCGGCGCGACCGAATCGGGCAACCTCAACACCTCCAGCGCCCGCGCCCGGTTCGGCAGCCGGCGGATGAAGCCGCGCTCCTCGAGCGCCGTGATCAACCGATGAATGCCCGACTTCGAGCGCAGATCGAGCGCGTCCTTCATCTCGTCGAAGGACGGCGGCACCCCGTCTTCCTTCAGACGCTCGTGAATGAACATCAACAGCTCGAATTGCTTGCGCGTCAGCATCGCCCGTTCCCCCGGCCTCGCCTTCCCACCCGGAAAGGGGCATCGATCCTCGTCCGCTCCGCCGCCGGTCCGGCCGTCGGAGCGATGGGTTCGATCGCCACGCCGCGATCGGAGGAGGAAGGAACGCCCTTCGGACCGACTCGCCTGCGTGTACAAACCACGAACTGAAGCTACGCGTTCTGTGGATGTTCCGCAAGAGGGCGCGAAATCGGCGGTCTCGAGGGGTCGGTACGGCGGCTCAGAACAGCGACACGACGTCGACGATCTCGCCGGCTTCGGCCTTCGGCGCGAACGGTGGGCGCACCACCAGCGCGTCGGCGCGGGCGAACCGCGACAGCAGCGAGGAATCCTGATCGTCGAGCGGTTCGACGACGCGGTGGCCGTCGGCGTCGATGCCGAGACGTGCGCGCAGGTAATCCTGGCGGAGGTCGTTCGGCGGCACGGTGCGCGCGAGCGGCAGCCGTTCCACCGGTGGCGTCGCCTTGGAAAATCCGGAGAGTGCCCGCACGTGCGGCGCCACGAACAACACCGCGCAGACCAGCGATGCGGCCGGATTGCCGGGCAGCCCGATCACCCGCGTCGCGCCGCGCCGGCCGAACATCAGCGGCTTGCCGGGGCGCATGGCGATCTTCCAGAAATCGAAGTCGACGCCCTCGGCGGCGAGCGCGGCGTGGACATGGTCGTGGTCGCCGACCGAGGCGCCGCCGAGCGTCACCAGCAGATCGACGCCGGCGGTGAAGCCGACCCGCACCGCGGCGCGGGTGGCGTCGAGGTCGTCCGGGGCGATGCCGAGATCGATCGCCTCGCCGCCGGCCGCTTCGATCAGCGCGGCGAGCGCATAGCCGTTCGAACAGACGATCTGATCGGGGCCGATCGGCGTGCCCGGGCGCACCAGCTCGTCGCCGGTGGCGAGATAGGCGACGCGCGGCCGGCGGTGCACCGACACCTCGGCGTGATTCATCGAGGCGATCAGGCCGACGTGGGTGTAGCCGAGACGAGTGCCGGCGGTCAGGCCGACGTCGCCGGCCTGGAAGTCGATGCCGGCGGCGCGGACGTGGCGGCCGAGCGCGACCGCCTCGGCGATCTCCACGACGTCGCCGTCGCGACGGGTCGCTTCCTGCATCACCACGGTGTCGGCGCCGGCGGGCAGCGGCGCCCCGGTGAAGATGCGGACCGCCTCGCCGGGACCGACCGTGCCGGAGAAGCCGTGACCGGCGGCCGATTCGCCGAGGATGCGCAGGCGGGCGCCGGGAGCCGCGGCATCGACCGCGCGCAGCGCCCAACCGTCCATCGCAGCGGCGTGGAACGGCGGCTGCGTCCTGAGCGCCCGCAAGTCCTCGGCGAGCACCCGGCCGGCGGCGCGATCGAGCGGCACCCGTTCGGTGGCGACCGGCGCGAGGTCGGCGAGCACGAGGGCGAGGGCTTCTTCCACCGCGGTCAGGGCCATGACGTCACTCCGCGATCCAATGGCCGGACTTGCCGCCCGACTTCTCGACGAGCCGGACCGGCCCGATCTCCATGCCGCGATCGACCGCCTTGGCCATGTCGTAGACGGTGAGGCAGGCGACCGAGACGGCGGTCAGCGCCTCCATCTCGACGCCGGTCTGGCCGGCGACGCGGGCGAGCGCGCGGACGCGGACGCCCGGCAGGCTGTCGTCCGGCTCGAGGTCGACGGTGACCTTGGTGAGCAGCAGCGGATGGCAGAGCGGGATCAGCTCGTGCGTCTTCTTCGCCGCCATGATGCCGGCGATCCGGGCGACGCCGAGCACGTCGCCCTTCTTGGCCTGACCGGAGAGGATCAGTGCCAGCGTCTCCGGCTTCATCTTCACCGCGCCCTCGGCGATCGCGGTTCGGGTGGTCACCGCCTTGTCGCCGACGTCCACCATGTGGGCGGCGCCGCTCGCGTCGATGTGGGTGAGCTTGGGTTCGTCGGTCATCGCGGGGGGCTCGCGGCGGCGAGAG
Source organism: Phyllobacteriaceae bacterium (assembly GCA_012517025.1). Taxonomy (GTDB): domain Bacteria; phylum Pseudomonadota; class Alphaproteobacteria; order Rhizobiales; family Ancalomicrobiaceae; genus Pinisolibacter. The sequence goes on from JAAYVT010000028.1 coordinate 7,773, forward strand.
GTCAGGGACGGGCGAGCAATGCCCGGGTGGCGGCGGTGACGTCGGCCTGTCGCATCAGGCTCTCGCCGACCAGGAAGGTCGAAATGCCGACCGCCTCCAGACGGGCGCAGTCGGCGGGGGTGAAGACCCCGCTCTCGCCGACCAGCAGCCGGTCGGAGGGGATCATCGCGGCGAGACGCTCGGAGGTGGCGAGCGACACCTCGAAGGTCTTCAGATTGCGGTTGTTGACGCCGATCAGCGGCGAGACGAGGCGCAGCGCCCGCTCGGTTTCCGCCTCGTCGTGCACCTCGACCAGCACGTCCATGCCGAGTGACACGGCGGCGTCCTCGAGCGCCTTCGCCTCGTCGTCGGAAAGCGAGGCCATGATGATCAGAATGCAGTCGGCGCCCCAGGCGCGCGCCTCCACCACCTGATAGGGCTCGAACAGGAAGTCCTTGCGCAGGCACGGCAGCGTCACCGCGGCGCGGGCAGCGGCGAGGTATTCCGGCGCGCCTTGGAACGACGGTCCGTCGGTCAACACCGACAGACAGGCCGCGCCGCCCGCCTGGTAGGCACGGGCGAGGGCGGGCGGATCGAAATCGGCGCGGATCAGCCCCTTCGACGGGCTCGCCTTCTTGATCTCGGCGATCAGACCGCGTTCTCCCGCCGCCTGCTTCGCCCGCAGCGCGGCGAGAAAGCCGCGCGGCGCCTCGACGTCGGAGAGGCGGGCGCGCAGCTCGATCTCGGAGACCCGCGCCTTGGCGGCGGCGATCTCCTCGCGCTTGTAGAGCTCGATCCGCTTCAGGATGTCGGTCATCGCCGCCTCAGCCGTTGGAGACGAGGATCAGCGCGTCGAGCCGAGCCCGCGCCGAGCCGTCCTCGATCGCCTGGGCGGCGCGCTTGACGCCTTCCGCGAGGGTGTGGACGCGGCCGGCGACCACCAGCGCGGCACCGGCGTTCATCAGCACGATGTCGCGATAGGCGCCGTCGCGGCCCTCGAGCAGGGCGCGCAGGGCGGCGGCGTTGTGGGCGGCGTCGCCGCCCTTCAGCGCCTCGGCGGGATGGCGCGGCAGACCGACGCTCTCCGGCGTGACGACGAAGGTCGTGATCTTGCCGTCCTTCAGTTCGGCGACGTGGGTCTCGCCGGTCACCGTGATCTCGTCGAGGCCGTCGGAGCCGTTGACCACCCAGACCGCCTCGGACCCCAGCGCGGCGAGCGCCTGGGCGATCGGCTCGACCCAGGCACGGGCGAATACGCCGGTCATCTGCCGCTTCACTCCGGCCGGATTGGACAGCGGTCCGAGCAGGTTGAAGGCGGTGCGGGTGCCGAGCTCGACCCGGGCCGGGCCGACGTGCTTCATCGCCGAATGGTGCGCCGGCGCGAACATGAAGCCGACCCCGGTCTCGCGGATGCACTCGGTGATCTTCTCCGGCGCGACGTCGATCTTGACGCCGAGCGCCATCAAGACGTCGGCGGCGCCGGATTTGGAGGAGAGGGCGCGGTTGCCGTGCTTGGCCACCGGCACGCCGCAGGCGGCGGTGACGAAGGCGGAAGCGGTGGAGACGTTCCACGATCCCGAACCGTCACCGCCGGTGCCGACGATGTCGACGGCGTCGGCCGGCGCGGCGACCCGCAGCATCTTCTCGCGCATCACCTCGACGGCGCCGGCGATCTCGTCGACCGTCTCGCCGCGGACCCGGAGCGCCATCAGGAAGCCGCCGATCTGCGCCGGCGTGGCGGAACCGGACATCATCACGTCGAAGGCGGTGCGGGATTCGGCGCGGGTCAGCGACGCGCCGGTGGCGACCTTGGCGATGAGGGCCTTCAAGTCGGTCATGGGATACTCCGGGGGGACGTCAGGCGGCGCGGCGGTCGCGGGAGGTGTCGTTGAAGTCGCGGGCAATGGCGAGGAAGTTGCGCACCAGCGCGGCGCCGTTCTCCGAGGCGATCGATTCGGGATGGAACTGCACGCCGTGCACCGGGTGCTCGACGTGCATCATCCCCATGATCAGCCCGTCGTCGGAGGAGGCGACCGGCGTCAGGCAGGTCGGCAGGCTCGACCGCTCCACCACCAGCGAGTGGTAGCGGGTGCCGGTGAAGTCGTCGTTGAGGCCGCGGAAGACGCCGCGTCCGTCGTGATGGATGGCCGAGGTCTTGCCGTGCATCAGGTGCGGGGCGCGGATCACCTTGCCGCCGTAGGCCTGACCGATCGCCTGATGGCCGAGGCAGACGCCGAAGATCGGCATCCGCGACCCCAGCCGCTCGATCGTCTCGAGACAGATGCCGGCTTCCGTCGGAGTGCAGGGGCCGGGCGACAGGATCACGCCTTCCGGATCGAGCGCCTCGACCTCGTCGACGGTGATCTTGTCGTTGCGCACGACCTTCAGCTCGACCCCCTGCGACCCGATCAGGTGCACGAGGTTCCAGGTGAAGCTGTCGTAGTTGTCGACGACGAGAAACATGATGCGACCTTCGTTGACGAACCGTCGTCACAGATAGCGGGGGAGGGCGGATTTGTCACGTCCGACGCCGCCGCGGCGGGAGGCGCGACGTCGCGTCCGTCGATCTCTCACCGGCCCGTTCACTGTCCGCGTTCGGCGCCGTGGGCGAAGCGCATGGCCTCTTCCGCCGCGCGGAACAATGCCTTGGCCTTGTTGACGCACTCGGCCTGTTCGGAGGCCGGCACGCTGTCGGCGACGATGCCGGCGCCGGCCTGGACGTACATCTTGCCGCCCTTCACCACGGCGGTGCGCAGTGCGATGCAGGTGTCCATGGCGCCGTCGGCGGAGAAATAGCCGACGCAGCCGGCGTAGAGGCC
>JAAYVT010000258.1 GCA_012517025.1 Phyllobacteriaceae bacterium
CCAAGCTGCATCCGGCCGGCGGCAAGCCCGCCAAGGTCGGCTGGTTCCCGGGCCCGGCCGGCGCCGGCTGGGTCGAGGCGGCCAACAAGGGCTTCCTCGAGGCGACCAAGGGCACCGCGTTGACCGTGCTCGAGCCGAAATACGGCGACACCGGCAAGGAAGCCCAGCTGAAGCTGGTCGAGGACGTGCTGCAGTCGAACCCCGACATCGCCTACGTCGCCGGCACCGCCGTGACGGCGGAAGCCGCTCAGGGTCTGGTGCGCGAGCGCGGCCTCAAGGGCAAGCTCGGTCTCCTCGCCTTCTACATGACGCCCGGCGTCTACGAGGGCATCGAGCGCGGCTTCATCACCGCCGCCCCCGCCGACAGCATGGTCGTCCAGGGCCGCATCGCCATCGATCAGGCGGTGCGCATCCTGGAGGGCAAGGATTACGTCAAGCACGTCGGTCCGAAGATCTTCGCGGTCGATGCCGCCTCGATCAAGTCGGTGGCGCGCGAGAACATCCTGCCGCCGAAGTCGTTCCAGCCGGTCTTCAAGGTCGACTGATCCGCTTCTCTCCGGCCGGCGCCCCGTGCGGGTGCCGGCCGCCCCTCCGATCGAGCCCCGGGGAGACGACGATGACGGAATTCGGCCGTCCGCCGCTGGTGGAAGCGCTCCACCTGACCAAACGCTGGCCCGGCGTGACGGCGCTCGACGGCGTCGACTTCTCCGTCCGCCCCGGCGAGGTCCACGTCCTCTTCGGCGAGAACGGCGCCGGCAAGTCGACGCTGATCTCGATCCTCGCCGGCGTCACCGCTCCGACCGAAGGTTCGGTGCTGTGCGACGGCGAGCCCGTCGCCTTCGCCTCGGTGCGCGACGCCCGCGCCGCCGGCATCTCCGCCGTCTTCCAGGAATTCTCGCTGGTGCCGTCCCTGACGGTCGCCGAGAACATGTTCCTCGGCGACGAACCGGGCGTCGGCCCCTTCGTCGACCGCGCCGCGCAGCGCCGCCGCTCCGTCGAACTCCTCGCCCGGCTCGACTTCGCCATCGATCCCGACGCGGTGGTCGCCGGCCTGTCGCGGGCCGAGCAGCAGATGGTGGAGATCGCCAAGTCGCTGCGTTCGGAGCTCTCGGTCCTGATCCTCGACGAGCCGACCGCCTCGCTCTCCGACAAGGAGACCGATCACCTCTTCACCGTGGTCGAGGCGCTGAAGGCGCGCGGCATCGGCATCGTCTACATCTCGCACCGCATCCACGAATTCGCCCGCATCGCCGACCGCATCACCGTGCTGCGCGACGGCCGCCTCTGCGCCACCGTGCCGGCGGCGGGCGTGACCGAAGAGGCCCTGCTCGAGCTGATGGCCGGGCGCGCCGTCGGCGAGATCTATCCCGACATCCCGCGCCATCCCGGCGCGGTGCGCCTCGAGGTCGAGGGGCTCGTCGCCCGGTCGGTCGACGGCGTCTCCTTCACCGCGCGGGCCGGCGAAGTGTTGGGCATGGCGGGGCTGGTCGGCTCCGGCAAATCGGAACTGTGGCAGGCGGTGCTCGGCCTCGTGCCGAAGAAGGCCGGCCGCATCGCCCTCGGCGACCGCGACGTCTCCGCCGGCTCGATCGCCGATCTGGTCGAGGCGGGCCTCCATTACCTTCCCCCCGACCGCAAGGAGGACGGGCTGCAGCTCGCCGCCTCGGTCGAGGACAATCTGGTCTTCGGCCTGCTCGACGCGGAAGAGGTCGTCCGGCCGCTCGGACTGGTGTCGATCGGCTCGGCCCGCCGCGTCGCCCGGGCGATCGCCGATCGGGTCGAGGTCGCCCGCCGCCACCTGCCGCGCCTCGTCTCGCAACTCTCCGGCGGCAACCAGCAGAAGGTGCTGTTCGGCAAGGGTCTCGGCCGCGACTTCGAGGTCTACGTCTTCGACGAACCGACCGTCGGCGTCGACATGGGCACCCGTGCCCAGCTCTACCGGCTGATCGACGGCCTCGTGCGCGCCGGCAAGGCGGTGATCGTGGTCTCTTCCGACCTCAACGAGGTGATGAACCTGTCGCACCGCCTGCTGGTCTTCGCCGACGGCCGCATCGCGGCGGAACTCGAGGGCGAGGCGATCTCGGAGACCGAAGTGCTGCGCCATTTCTTCGACGACGAAAGGACCCCCGCATGAGCCCCATCATCGATGACCGCCCGCCGCTGGGGCCGTCCCTGATCGCGCCGATGCGCAACCTCTTCCTGGCCGTCGGCGTGCTGCCGTTCTTCCTGGTGATCGCGCTCGTCGTCTTCTCGCTCGCCTCGCCGCAGTTCCTCGGGATCGACAATCTCGTCAACGTCGCGCGCCAGTCGGTCTATCTGATCCTGGTGTCGCTCGGGCAGATGCTGGTGCTGATGACCGCCGGCTTCGACCTCGCGGTCGGCACGGCGATCGCGTTGACCTCGGTGGTCTCGGCGATGGTGATGGTCCGGGTCGCGGCCTTTCTGCCGGACGCGGTCGGCGTGGCGATCGTCCTCGGCGCGGTCGCCGGCATCGCCGCGGCGCTGGTACTCGGCATCGTCAACGGCGTCGGCGTCGCCAAGTTCGGCGTCTCGCCCTTCATCATGACGCTCGGCGTGCAGTCGATCGGCGCCGGCGCCTCGCTGTTCCTGACCGGCGGCGTGCCGATCTCCGGCCTGCCGCCGGAATTCGCCGACACGTTCGGCTTCGGCCGAGTTCTCGGACTGCCGGTACCGGTGCTGGTGGCACTGGTCTGCATCGCGGCGGTCTGGGTCTTCGTCCAGCGCGGCCGGGTGGGTCGGCACATCCTGGCGATCGGCGGCAATCCGAAGGCGGCGCGTCTCTCCGGCATCGACGTGACGCGGACGCTGATCGTCGCCTACTGCCTGTGCTCGTTCCTCGCCTCGATCGCCGGTCTGCTGCTGACGGCGCGGGTGGAATCGGGGGAATCGAACCTCGGCGGCACCATCGCGCTCGAGTCGATCGCGGCCTGCGTGATCGGCGGCGTGTCGCTGCGCGGCGGCATGGGGCGGGTGGAGAACGTCGTCCTCGGCGCCTTCTTCATCGTCTTGGTGCAGAACGGCATGAACCTCGCCCAGATCGGCTCCTACATGCAGATGGTGCTGATCGGCGTGCTCCTGGTCGCCGCCGTGGTCGCCGACCAGATCCGCTATCGCAGCCTGCTCGGAGCGCGATCGTGACGCAGAGGCCGTGTGCGGAAGCCGGTTCCGACACGGTTCCCGGCCGTCCGGGCTTCGACCTCGCGAGTGTGTCGGCCTCGGAGACGGCCTGCTCGGAGCGCGTTCGTCGCCGACGTGAGTGTGGATTTCCGTCGTCGAGATCGATCGGTGACCGAGCCGGCGTCGGACGAAGCGGATGTCGACGCCGGCTTCGGGGAGGGTGGTCGCTGCCGATTGGCGCGGCAGGTGCGGGGGGATGCGGCGGGTGAGCCCCGCCGCCTCTGCCACGCGCCGCAGACCCCGTCGGATCCGATCGATCGCCGCAGTCCCCCCTTGGAGCCAAACAGTCGGGTCGTCGCGGGCGTGCTGGAGGCCGCGGTCGCGTAGTTCGGCGCGCCGAGAGCATCGACAGTGGCCGGCCTTTGCAAAGGGTACCACCGAACCGCCCTCTAGAGCCGTTCTGACAGGTGCCGCGTCGAATCCGGTACCGACCGGGTCTCGTGGTCACGCGGTGGGATGTTGGGGGTGACAGTCCTTAGAAAGTCCCGAGCTGTTCGCTGCGACCGTCACAAATTGAAATTAATCAATAAAATCAAATAGTTATGGCGGAGACGGAGGGATTCGAACCCTCGGTACCCTTTTGGGGGTACGCTCATTTAGCAAACGAGTGCCTTCAGCCTCTCGGCCACGTCTCCGGCGCGCTCTCTATGCCCGACCGGCGGGCCGATTTCAAGGCATACGCACGCCGCCGACGCCATTGGCTCGCCACATCTCCGGATTTCGACGCGGCCGCCGTCGAAGGGCGTGAAAACCCGCCGCTCCGAAAGATCGAAACCCGCCGCTCGCCGCGCCGAATCCCGCCGTGCCGCCTTTTTCTCGTCCGCCCTTCGCGCTACCACGCCGCGAATTTCCCTCTCTCCGGATCGAGTCGTCATGTCGGATGCCGTCGTCCCGCCTTCCATTTTTCTCGAATCGCGTCGCGCCACCCGTCGCGCGATGCTTCTCACCGGCCTCGGCGGGCTCGCCGCCGCGCTCGCCGCCTGTTCGCCCAAGCCGATGCACGTCGAGGAGATCGACGACGTCGGTTACGTCCCCGTCGACCCCGAGAAGGCCCTGCGCCTGATCAACGCCTATCGCGCCGAAAACGGCGTCGCGCCGCTCGCCCTCGACGGCGAACTCACCCGCATCGCCCGCGTCTATGCCGGCCACCTCGCCGAGGCCGGCCGCATGACGCACGAGCTGGAGCCGTGGGGCGGGCTCGAAAAGCGGTTGAAGGACGGTGGATACGCCTATGAGACCGCAGGTGAAAACCTCGGCGAAGGCTATCGCACCATCGAGCAGACCATCGCCGGTTGGAAGAAGTCGCCGCCGCACGATCGCGGCCTCAAGGACCGCGACATGACGCGCATGGGCATCGCCTCGGCGGAGAACCCGAAGAAGCGCGGCGACGTCTATTGGTGCCTGATCTTCTCCCGTCCGCGCCGCGATCCGACCCTCGGCGTCGCCTCGACCGGCCACCGCTGGGGACCGGAACCGACGGTGCGCCTGTGGAGCCTGCCGATCCGCACGCCGTTCTCCGGCAATTGATCACGCTACGGAGCTGATCGAGACGACGAAGGCCCCGGATCGCTCCGGGGCCTTCGGATTCATGGGACTGGATCGCGCGGCGCGACGAGGATTCAGTCCTCGCGCCGCCGTCCGCCCTGGCCGCGACCCGGCCGGCGGTCGTCGCGCTCGCCTTCGCGGCGGGCGGCGGTCGTCGG
>JAAYVT010000259.1 GCA_012517025.1 Phyllobacteriaceae bacterium
CGCAGCCCCTTCGGACCGACGACGGCTTCGAGACGAGTGGCGAGATCGGTCATGTCGTTCTTCCTTCCCCGTCGTCCGGCGGCCGACCGTTCAAATGTATAGACATTAAGCCCGCAACCACACTAGATTTGCAAAACGGGCCGCGTTCGGCCGGTCGCTCGCAAGGGTCGGGGGCGCGATGATCGAAGACCTCGACGAACTCGATCGGCAGGGGCCGCTGTGGCAGCAGATCCGGCGCGCGCTGATCCGCCCGATCGCCGACGGCACTTGGGCCCCGGGCACCAAGATCCCCAAGGAATACGAGATCATCGAGCGCTACGGCGCGGCGCGGATGACGGTTCACCGTGCCCTGCGCTCCCTCGCCGCCGAAGGTCTGGTCGCCCGTCGCCGGCGTTTCGGCACGGTGGTGGCGGCCCGCCCGCCCGAGCGGCCGGTGCTGGAGATCTGGGACATCGCGGCGGAAGTGGCGCGGGCGGGCGGGGTCCACGCCTTCGAGATCCTGGAGCGCGGGCGGGTCGACGACGATCCGCGCGGCGCCCCGCTCGGTGCGGCGGCCGGAACGCCGATCGCCCGGCTGCTGGTGCGTCACTTCTCCGACGGCGAGCCGCTGCAGATCGAGGAACGCCTGATCAACCTCGCGGTGGTGCCGGAGGCGGAGACGGGACCCTTCGCCGACGCCCCGCCCGGCACCTGGCTCGTCGCCAACGTGCCGTGGAGCGAGGCCGAACACGTCATCTCGGCCGAAGGCGCGGCGCCCGAGACCGCCCGCCTTCTCGAACTCGAGCCGGGCACCGCCTGTCTCGTCGTCGAGCGGCGCACCTTCGCCGATCAGATCCCGATCACCTGGGCCCGCCTCGTCCATCCCGGCGAGAAGCGGCGGCTGGTCGCCCGGTTTCGCCCGAACGAGAGCTGAGACGTGCCGGGCGCGGGCGTCGTCCCTCACTGCGCGGCGACCGCGTCGCCGGCCTTTTCCGCCGCGATCATCTCGGCGAGCCGGCGCCGGAACCTCAGCGGGCCGGCATCGAGCGGCAGGTTGATGTTGGGCGAATGCATCTCGTCCATGCCGATCTGCACCGCCTCGAGGATCACTTTGTCCTCCAGGAAGGCGCCGCGCACGGCCTTGCCGAACAGCTCGTCGACGGCCGTATCCTTCGGCGCGAAGTTGCGCATCTGGAACCAGAAATAGCGCGTCCGTTTGTCGTCGATCGGCGTCATGAAGTTGTAGCTGTCCATCAGGAAGACGTCCGGATGGTACGGCTTGTCCGGCCCGCCGGTGCCCGCCGGCACGAAGATCGCCTTGATGATGGCGTGGCTCGGCCAGCGCACCTCGTAGTGCTGCTCGCGGTCGCAGCGGCCGGAGAACTTGGTGAAAGGCGCGTAGAACGGCGCGATCTCGACGTCGTACATCCACCGCGAGGCGATGACGCCGGTCTCCGTCGGCCGCGCCCTGACAGGCACCTCCTCGCAGGCTTCGTTGCCGAACGAGGTGACGTGCACCCAGGCGACGTGCGAGGGATCGAGCAGGTTGTCGGTGATGAAGCGATAGTCGCAATCGACCTCCATGAAGGCCGGCTGGGTGCAGCCCCACTCCGGATTGCCCCATTCGGTCACGTCGAAGATCGCCGCCGGATCGGCCTTCGCCGGATCGCCCGGCCACACCCAGGTCAGGCCGTAGCGATCTTCGATCGGATAGACCCGGACGCGCGCGTTGGCGGCGACCGACGGCGTCGCGGGGACGCGCACGCACTTCCCCGCGCAATCGAACTTCAGACCGTGATAGCCGCATTCGATCTCGTCGCCGACGAGGCGGCCCATCGACAGCGGCAGCTTGCGATGCGGACAGGCGTCCTCGAGCGCCACCGGCGTTCCGTCTTCGCGGCGAAACAGGACGATGTGGCGGCCGAGCATGGTCACCCGCCGGGGCGTCCGCGTCACCTCGGCGGCGAGCGCCGCCACGTACCAGGCGTTTTCGAGAAACATCGGGTCACCTCACGTCGTCGGTCGGCCTGTGTCGAAGACCAGCGGAAAGTCGGGCCCGTCGAGCGGATCCCCGGTCTCGAGATCGAGATGCGCGAGCGCCGGCGAGCCCTTGCCGCCGCGATCGAGAAAGCGGGCGTCGGCCCCGACCCAGCGGGCGGAGAAGACGCGACGGCGCCGCGTCGAGAGATTGGCCGCCGCCCCGTGCACGGCACGGAAGGCGAAGGCGACCGCGTCGCCGGGCTCGAGCGTCCAGGCGAGGATGCGGTGCTGCGAGCGATCGGCGTCGATGTCGGGAATGTCGACGCGTTCGTCGCCGTCGATCAGGATCGACCCGTCGAAACGGCGCGGCCGATGATCGAGCCCCCAGCGATGCGAACCGGCCACGATCTCGAGCGAAGTCTCGCGCCCGACCGGATCGAGCGGGATCCAGAACGAGACGTTCGTCTCCCCGGAAACGCAGTAATAAGGCATGTCCTGGTGCCACGGCGTGGCGATCGACGAGCCCGGCTCCTTGACCAGCACGTGGTCGTGGAAGAAGCGCGCCGACGGCGAGCCCATCAGGCGGGCGGCGATCGCCGCGGCCGGCGAGTGCAGCACGAAGTCTTCGAACTCCGGCACGTCGCGCCAATTGCACAGATCTTGGAAGAACAGCGCCGACCCATCGCCCGGGCGGTAGGAGCGCTGGCGTGGCGACGGATTCGCCATCAGCGCCTCGACGCCGGCCGTGAGGCGCTCGACGAAGGGGGCGAAGACACCACGGATCGCCACCGCGCCGTCCGCCGCGTAGGCCGCGACCGTCGCCTCGTCGGGAAGGCAGGCGTTCGAAGCCGTCCGCATCCGCCCCCTCCCAGCCTTCAGAGCAGCCCGGCCGCGCCGCGGTCGAGATAGGTGTCGAGGAACTGATCGATGCGCGGATGGCGCGGCTTGCCGAAGACCTCGGCCGGAGCCCCCTCGACCAACAGCTTGCCGTGATCGAGGAACACGATCTTGGAGGCGACGGAGGCCGCGAAGCCGATCTCGTGGGTGACGACGAGCATGGTCATGCCGGTCGCGGCGAGCGAACGCATGACGTTCAGCACTTCGCCGGTCAGCTCGGGATCGAGCGAGGAGGTCGGCTCGTCGAACAGCATGATGCGCGGCTCGAGCGCCAGCGCCCGGGCGATGGCGACGCGCTGCTGCTGGCCGCCGGAGAGCTCGCTCGGATAGTGCGACGCCCGCCCCGCCAAGCCCACCTTCTCGAGCTGCGCCATCGCCTTTTCCGACGCCTCGGCCCGGCTGAGGCCGCGCACCGTGACGAGCGCCTCGGCGACGTTGCCGAGCGCCGTCATGTGCGGCCACAGATTGAACTGCTGGAACACCATGCCGATCTTCGAGCGCACCTTGCGCAGGCTCGCGTCGGGCAACCGCATCCGCGCACCGTCGGGGCCGAGCGCGAAGCCGAGCGGCTCGCCGTCGATCTCGATGATCCCGTCGGTCGCCTCCTCCAGAAAGGCGACGCAGCGCAGCAGCGTCGACTTGCCGGAGCCGGAGGGGCCGAGCAGACAGGTCACCTCGCCGCGCGGCACCTCGAGCTCGATGCCCGACAGGACCTCGGTGGATCCGAAGCGCTTGACGACGCCGGTGGCGCGGATGGCGGGAGCGATGCTCATGAGTGGGAAAACCGATATCTGGAGAGGCGGGTTTCGGCGGCGCGCCCCAGCGCGCCACAGATCTCGACCAGCGCCCAATAGACCAGCGCCAGAATGGTGAAGCTTTCGACGAAGGCGTAGTCGCGGTTGCCGATGATGTCGACTTGGAACTTGAGCTCCTTGACCGAGATGATCGACAGAACCGCCGTCTCCTTGAGCAGCAGGATCGTCATGTTGACCATGCTCGGCAGGACCAACATGGTCATTTCCGGCAGGATGATGCGGCGGAGCGTCTGCCCGCGGGTGAAGCCGACGGTCACCGCCGCCTCGACGTGGCCGCGCGGGATCGCCTCGAAGCCGGCCCGGAACAGCTCCGAATAATAGGCGCTGCCGTAGACGGTCAGTCCGAGCAGGCCGGCTTGGAAGGGATCGAGCGTCAGGCAGACCGAGCTCTCGCCGAGCGCCAGGCAGAGATAGGGACCGCCGAAATAGAGCAGATAGGCCTGCACCAGGAACGGCGTACCGCGGATCACCTCGACGTAGACCCGCAGCAGCCAGTCGATCGGCTTCGGCCCGTAACGGCGCAGCGTCGCGATGGCGAAGCCGAGCACCGCGCCGAGCGCCGCGCCGACCACCCAGAGGATGAGCGTGTTGGCGAGGCCGGAGAGGATGTTCCATCCGTCGTCGCCGTGCAGATAGCCGAAGATCGAGGAGAGTGCGCTCATGCGTGCCCCCTCCGCGCGGCCCGTTCGGCGAGTTGGCCGAAGCCGGCGACCACGAGGTTGATGACGAGATAGACGAAGCCGGCGGCGGCGAAGATCGGCAGCGGCTGATAGGTCGAGGAGGCGAGATCCTTGGCCATGGTGGTCAGTTCGACGACGCCGACCACCGAGATCAGCGACGACGACTTCAGGATCATGATCGCCTCGCTGGTCAGCGCCGGCAGGGTCAGGCGCACGGCGATCGGCAGGCGAATGCGGCGGAACGTCGCGAAGGCCGACAGTCCGCACATGTCTGCCGCCTCGATCAGACCGCGCGGCACAGATTGAAAACCACCGCGCAGGATCTCCGCCTGATAGGCCGCGGTGCACAGCGACAGGCCGATCACCGCAGCGACCGCGCTCGGCACGTTGAGGCCGATCTCGGGCAACAGATAATAGATCAGCAAGAGCTGGATCAGCAGCGGCGTGCCGCGGAAGAAGCTGACGAACAGGCGTGCGGCGGCCGAGATCGGCCGGTTCGACGACAACACGCCGGCGCACACCGCCGCCGCCACGAAGAAGCCGACGACGATCGAGATCGCGCTGTAGAGAATGGTCAGGCCGGAGGCTTCGAC
>JAAYVT010000260.1 GCA_012517025.1 Phyllobacteriaceae bacterium
CGTATTTCGACAGCATCGCCACGGCGAGGAGCGCCCCGAGGATCGCGCCGTTCTTCGCCGTCGGCGTCTTCAGAGCGCGCAGGAAGGCCCAGGTCGCCCACGGCCAGACCGACAGCAGGATGGCATTGGCGTTGAACTTCAGCGCCAGGAAGCCGGTGATCGGGGTGATCGCCAGCCCCGCCAGCGCGACGAGGCGGCGCCGGCGACCGTGATCGGGGCGACCTTCGTCGGCGACGCCGGTCATCGCCCAGACGCCGGAAAGGCCGATCGCGGCGTTCAGCGCGGCGAGCAGGTAATAGGCCCAGTCGGCGCGCGGGAAGACCGAAAACCACGCGCCCACCACCCAGGCGAAGAACGGCGGATGCTTCCAATAGCCGAGCTGCCACTCCTTGCCCCACACCCAGTTCTCGACCATGTCGACGCTGTCGGCGAGGTTGCCGTGCGACAGGACGGGCTGCAGCGTCCACACCACGACGTGGCCGAGGAGCAGCAGCGTCAGCAGGAGCCACCACCGGTCGTCGCGCTCGGCGAAGGCGAAGCGGCGCTCGGCGACCGCCTCGAAAGCGTCGACGAGGTTCTTGGCGCGGTCGATCACCGGTTCGAGGACGGCGGGGCGCTTCATGCCGCCCCTCCCCGCGTCAGCACGGCGGCGAAGAAGCCGTCGGTGTCGGAGCTCGCCGGCGTCAGGCGCAGGCACGGGCCGAGGCCGGCGCGCGGGGCGACGAAGGCGGCGAGTTTCGCCGCCAGATCCCGGTCGAGACGGGCGAGCGGATCGGCGATGCGCCAACCGTCGCGGCGGGCGAGGAAGGCGGCGACGCGGTCCTCGTCCTCCTCCGCCAGGATCGAGCAGGTGACGTAGACGATGCGGCCACCGGGGCGGACGAAGCGGGTGGCCTCGTCGAGGACGGCGTCCTGATCCTTCATCCGGGCGTCGAGGGCGTTGGGGCGCAGGCGCCATTTGGCGTCGGGGCGGCGGCGCCAGGTGCCGGTGCCGGTGCACGGCGCATCGACGAAGACGCAGTCGAGGGTGCCCTCGAGATCGGCGAGAACGTCGGACCCGGCCATCGGCGGGCGCAATTCGACGATGCTCGCACCGGCACGGGCGGCGCGGTCGCGGAAGTCGCCGAAGCGGCGCTTGTCGACCTCGTAGGCGAAGATCGCGCCGCGATCGCCCATGTCCGCCGCCATCGCCAACGACTTGCCGCCGCCGCCGGCGCACAGATCGAGGATGCGCTCGCCGGGACGTGCGCCGGCGATCAGCGCCGTCAGCTGCGACCCCTCGTCCTGGATTTCGATGCGGCCGTCCTGATAGGCGGCCTCGGAGGGCACGTGCGGCGGCTTGGCGGTCGGCGCGGGTTCCGGCAGGCGCAGGCCGACCGGCGACAGCGGCGTCTCGACCGGCGACAACGCGGAAAGCGCGGCGGCGACCGAGGCGCGGTCGCCCTTCAGGCGATTGACGCGGAGATCGAGCGGGGCGCGTTCGGCGAGCCCCCGCCCTTCGGCGACCAACCGCTCGCCGAAGACGCCGGCGAGCGACGGCACCAGCCAGTCCGGCAGATCGGCGCGGACGGCGTCGGGGGCGTCGGCGAGGGCGGCTTGCGGATCGAGGGCGAGACGCGTCCGCTCGGCCTTCGTCAGCGGCTTCGGGGCGTGCGGATCGGCGAGCGCGGTCTCGAGCGCCGGAACGCCCTGCCCCCA
>JAAYVT010000261.1 GCA_012517025.1 Phyllobacteriaceae bacterium
CGAACCCTTCCCAAGCCCTCATGAGATCGCGGCGCTTCTCCAAGGCATCGCCCCGGCGATAGGCGCGCTCCACCTCGTTTCCGACCGCATGCGCCAAAGCCGCCTCCGCCACCTCGCGCGGGAAGGGTGTGCACTCGCCGCACCAGTCCCGGAACGACGATCGAAAGCCATGCGGCACGAACCCCGTCTCGCCCATGCGATCGAGCAGCATCTTGAACGCCATGTTCGAGAGGGGCCGACCGACCCGTCCGCCCGGAAAGACGAAGGCGGCGGGATCTTCCGAGATCCTCAGCTTCGCCATCTCTTCGAGGATCGCGAGAGTGCGCATCGTGAGCGGAACGCGATGTTCCTTTCGCGCCTTCATCCGGCCGGCCGGAATGATCCAGAGCTTCGCGGCGGAGTCGATCTCGCCCCACGTCGCGCCGTACACTTCACCGGCACGAACCGCCGTGAGGACGAGGAATTCGAGGGCACGCGCCGCAACGGCCTCGCGGGTCCGGAGACGGCCGACGAATTCGGGAACGTCTTCGTAAGGCATCGCCCGATGATGCCCGCGAGTGAGGCCCGGTTGCTTCGGCAAGAGGTTGGCGAGATGACCGCGCCACGTCGCCGGGTTTTCGCCCGATCGGAAGCCGCGCGCCTTCGCCGCATCCAACACTTTCTCGATCCGCCCCCTCAGCTTCGAAGCCGTCTCAGGCTTCTCGAGCCATACCGGCTTCAGCACTTCGAGAACGTCGGCGGTGGTGATGTCGGAGACGAGCTTGTCGCGGATCGCGGCGCAATAGGCATCACCGAGAGTGAGACGCCACTTGTAGCGATGCTTCTCGTTCGTGAAGCCCTTTTCGAGGTCATCGATCAGCCCGTCGGCGAATTTGCCGAAGGTCGGGATGACCGGCCGTTCGGCTCGGCGAGCATCGACGGGGTCGACCCCTTCGCGAATGGACCGCTTGGCCGCGTCCACCGTCTCACGAGCTTCCCTCAACGAAACCTCGGATGCCGATCCGAGCCCCATGTCGCGGCGCTTGCCGGTCGACTGGTAGCGAAAGACCCACGTCCGAGCGGCGCCCTTGATTTGGAGATAGAGCCCTTCACCGCAGGCGTGGAGACCGTCCGCCTTGAGCGCCCTCACCTGCCGGTCATTGAGCTTGGCGACCACCTTCGGCATCGGTCTTACCCATCATCGTACCCATCATCCGAACATGGATCATAGCGGATGGTTGCGAATATGGGTAGACACTCAACCTTCAAATTTGGCTGTTTTCTGCGGTTTTTTAGGACGCCCAGAAACATCCTCGGACGGCAGTTTGGTGCCCTCTGCCGGCACCATGGTCAACTCCGACACCGCGATCGGCACACTCGGCAGTCGCCACAAGCCCGCGATTTTCCAACATCCGATCGAAGAACCGACGGGTGACGAGGGGAGATCGACGAATTTTCCGACGGTACGACGGTCGTTGGATGAACAGGCCGGTCGCGGTCCGAGTGGCGA
This sequence comes from Phyllobacteriaceae bacterium, assembly GCA_012517025.1. Taxonomy (GTDB): domain Bacteria; phylum Pseudomonadota; class Alphaproteobacteria; order Rhizobiales; family Ancalomicrobiaceae; genus Pinisolibacter. Next base: position 1,490 of record JAAYVT010000261.1, read on the forward strand.
AATCGTCATTCTCCACCATTAATTGTGTTTCTCTGGTCCGAGCCCTCCTCAGGGGTGTCCGCGCCCACGTCGCCTCCGTCCCGGCCGGCCAGTCGTCGGTGTTGGTCGGTGACGGCGACGGACACCTCGCTCTCGGCGAAATCGGCGGCGCGGAGCACGACGAAAGCGTGGCGCTTCACCGGTCGCTGCACCCGTCGGCGAAACATGCTCTCGCTCGGAAGCCGTCCGGCGGTGACGCGTGCCGCCGCGAGGCGAAAGCGGACGAAGCTCGGCGGGGTCTCGCGGTCGGGCCGCCCCTCTGCCGCATGGCGGTGAGCGCGCGAGGCGGGGGCGTCCCACTCCGGAGCGCTTTCGCAGAAAGCCGGCGCCGGGGAATTCTCGACGCGACGCATTGCGAAACATCATTGATCGCAAAGACAAGACGGCTCACAAAGCGTGCATCGGACGCCCAGACGCGCAGATGGGGCTCGCATCGACGGGTGATCCACCTTCGAATGGGGAAAACAACGTCATGTTCGGGTTCACCGTCGTCGCAGGACACGCTCGCAGCGTCGCATTCGGCCTCCTCCTGGGTTCGACGATTCTCGCCGGAGGGATTTCGGGTGCCCGGGCCGCGGGCAACCTGGTGATGTATTGCGGCGTCGACGAGGCTTGGTGCCGGTCGATGGCCACCACCTACGAGAAGGAGACCGGGGTCAAGGTCGACATGATCCGCATGTCGGCCGGCGAGACCTACGCCCGCATCCGCGCCGAAAAGGACAATCCGCACGGCGACATCTGGTGGGGCGGCACCGGCGATCCCAATCTCCAGGCGGCCGACGACGGCCTGACCGAGGCCTATGTTTCGCCGAAGCGGGGACAGTTGCACGACTGGGCGCAGAAGCAGGCGACGATCGCGCACGACCGTACCGTCGGCATCTACATGGGCGCGCTCGGCTTCGGCTACAACAAGGACGAACTGGCGCGCCGCAAGCTGACGGCGCCGGCCTGCTGGTCCGACCTGATCAAGCCCGAGTTCAAGGGCGAGGTGCAGATGGCCGATCCCAACGCCTCGGGGACGGCCTGGACGGTGCTCGCCACCATCATTCAATTGATGGGCGAGGACAACGCCTTCACCTACCTCAAGGCGCTGCACGCCAACGTCAACGAATATCCCAAGACGGGAGCTGCCCCCGCGCTGGCGATCGGTCAGGGTGAGACGCTGATCGGCATCGCCTTCCAGCACGACATCATCAACGTGGCGCGGTCCGGCAAACCGGCGCAGGTGGTCTCGCCGTGCGAGGGGACCGGCTACGAGATCGGCTCGATGAGCCTGATCAAGGGAGCGCCGCATCCGGAAGAGGCCAAGAAGTTCTACGAGTGGGCCCTGACGCCGGCCGCGCAGAAGCTCGCCGCCGCCGCCGGCAGCTTCCAGATCCCGTCCAATCCAGAGACGCCGGTTCCCCCCGAATCGCCCGATCTCTCCAAGATCAAACTGATCGCCTACGACTTTGCGACCTACGGCTCGAAGGCGACCCGCAATCGCATCCTGGCGCGGTGGGCCGAGCAAGTGAAGAACGCGCCGCGGTGACCGACGTGTTCCCACGCGCCGCGAAGATCTGGCTGGTCGTGGCATGGGCGGCGCTGTTCGCCCTGCCCTGGTACGGGCTCGGCGGCATCCCGCGCGGGGTTCCGCCGTGGCCGGCCGCCGTCCAGGCGTCCTGGGGCGGGCGGGTCTGGCTGATCCCGCTCTTCCTCGGGCTCCTGCCCGCGACCTGGGCCGTCGTCCGGCGCGCGCGGCCCCGCCTGCTCGTCGTCTCCGCCGCCGCCACGATCGTCTGGGCCCTGATCGAAGGCTTCGCGATCGTCCACGACGGCTGGGGCTTCGACGCGCTCGCGGGATGGTTCGCCGGCCCGGCGCCGACCCAGCCGGCACTCGGCTGGGGGGCGCTCGTCTTCCTCGCCGCGATGTTGATGCTGATCGCCAACGGGCTCGCGCGGCAGGGCGTGTGTCGCGGCGACGTCTTCGTCACCGGCGCGATCCTGGTCGTCGTCTCGCTGATCACGCTCTTCGTGATCTATCCGGCGCTCTGCATCTTCGTCTCGGCGGTGAAAGACAACGACGGCGGCTTCGCGCCGGACCTCTTCGCCGGCAAGCTCCTCGGCCGCCCGATCTGGAGCCTCGACTGCCTCTTCGGCGGCGGCGCCTGCGGAACCGCCTGGAACACGGTGGCGGTGGCGACGGTGGTCGGCGTGGTGACGACCCTGCTCGGGCTCGCCTTCGCCCTCCTGGCGCTGCGCACGCGAATTCCGATGAAGCCGCTGATCGGCCTTCTGTCGGTCCTGCCGATCATCACGCCGCCCTTCGTCATCGGTCTCGCCCTGATCCTGCTGTTCGGCCGGTCGGGCGCGGTGACGATCTTCGTCGCCGATCTCCTCCACATCCCGCGCACTCGTTGGATCTACGGCGTCACCGGCATCACCGTCGCCCAGGTCCTCGCCTTCACGCCGATTTCCTTCCTGGTGATGATCGGCGTGCTCCAGGGCGTCGCCCCGAGCCTCGAGGAGGCGGCGGAGACGCTGCGGGCAGGACGCTGGCGCACCTTCCGCACCATCACCTGGCCGCTGATCCGCCCCGGGCTCGCCAACGCCTTCCTGATCGCCTTCATCGAGAGCATGGCCGACTTCGCCAATCCGCTGATGATCGGCGGCAACTTCACGGTGCTCTCGACCGACATCTTCTTCGCTGTGGTCGGCACCACCCACGATCAGGGGCGCGCCGCCGTGCTGGCGATCGTGCTGCTGACCTTCACGCTCACCGCGTTTCAGGCCCAGCGCGCCTGGGTCGGGCGACGCGGCTACGCGACCATGGGCGGCAAGGGGGCGGCGGGTCGCGCCACCGCGTTGCCGGGCGCGCTCAAGGCGCTCTGCTACGGCCTCGCGCTGCCCTATCTCGCGCTCACCGTCGCGGTCTACGGCACGATCATGGTCGGCGGCTTCGTCGAATCGATCGGGCGCGACAACACCCCGACGCTGCGTCATTTCCTGACCGCCTGCTCGATCGAAAAGGGCGTCGGCGGCTGGTTCCTCAGCGGTTCGGCGTGGAACTCGCTGGTGACGACCTTCGAGATCGCGCTGATCGCGATGCCGTTCACCGCGGCGATCGGCATCGTCGTGGCGTGGCTGCTCGATCGTCAACGGTTCGCCGGTCGGCAGGCCTTCGAGTTCCTGGCGATGATGAGTTTCGCCATTCCCGGCACCGTCATCGGCGTCAGCTACATCCTCGCCTTCAACGTGCCGCCGTTCGCCCTCACCGGGACGGGGGTGATCATCGCCATCGCCTTCGCCTTCCGCAACATGCCGGTCGGCATCCGCGCGGGCATCGCCAATCTCGCTCAGATCGACCGGTCTCTCGACGAGGCGTCGCTGACGCTCGGTGCGCGGTCGTTGCGCACGCTGGTGCTGGTGCTGCTGCCGCTGATGCGCCCGGCGCTGACTACCGCGCTGGTCTATTCCTTCGTGCGCGCCGTGACGGCGGTGAGCGCGGTGATCTTCCTGGTCACCGGCGAATACCAGTTGGCGACCGTCTACATCGTCGGCCGCGCCGACGTCGGCGATTACGGCGTGGCGATCGTCTATTCCGCGATGATGATCGTCCTGATGCTGATGATCCTCCTCGTCATCCGCCTGAGCGTCGGGCTGCATCGCCCCGGCGCCCGCCCCGTGCGGGGCCCGGCTCCCCTCCCCTCCGCGACGATGGTGCAACCATGAGCGACGTCACGTCCCCCGCCGTCGAACTGCGCGGTGTCACCAAACGCTACGGAGACGTCACGGCCCTGCGGTCGATCGATCTTTCGATCGACCGGGGAACGCTGGTGACGCTGCTCGGCCCCTCGGGGTGCGGCAAGACCACGATGCTGCGCCTGATCGCCGGCCTCGAGCGACCGGACGACGGACGCATCGTGATCGGCGGCCACGACGTGACCCTCGCCGCGGCGTCCGAGCGCAACATCGGCATGGTGTTCCAATCCTACGCGCTGTTTCCCCACATGAGCGTGATCGAGAACGTCTGCTACGGCCTGCGCGCCCGCGGCCTGAAGAAGGGGCAGGCGATCGATGCGGCACGGGACAAGATCGCCCTGGTCGGTCTCGCCGGCTACGAAGACCGCCTGCCGAGCGAACTCTCCGGCGGCCAACAGCAGCGCGTGGCGGTGGCCCGAGCGATCGTGCTGGAGCCCGACGTTCTGCTCTTCGACGAGCCGCTGTCGAACCTCGACGCAAAACTCCGCCGCCACGTGCGCGAGGAGATCCGCGAACTGCAGCAGAGCCTGTCGCTGACCGCGGTCTACGTGACCCACGATCAACAGGAAGCGCTCGCCATATCGGATCGCATTCTGGTGATGAACATGGCCGCCGTCGCGCAGGACGGCAGCCCGCGCGCCCTCTACGAGCGGCCGCAGAGCCGCTTCGTCGCCGATTTCATCGGCGACGCCAACATCGTGCCGATCGAGGTGACGCGGATCGACGGCGCGACGGCGGAAATCCGGCTCGCCGGGCTGTCGCTGGAGCTTCCCCACCACGGCGCGACGGTCGGTGCCGCCGAATTGGCGATCCGTCCGCAATCGATCGGCCTCGCCGCGAGGTCGGTCGGCGACACGCGGCTCGCCGGGCGGATCGTCGCGGCGGCCTATCTCGGCAGCCACATGGAATACCGGGTGAGCATCACTCCCGAGATCGAACTCTTCGTGGTCTCGCCGGCCGTGGTGTCGCCTTTCCCATCGGGATGTGAAGTCGCCGTGTCCCTGGCCGCCGAGGGAGCCGCGATCCTCCCGCGTTCGTGACGCCGTTCGACCCGAAGCGGACGGCCGCCCGTCGTTCGCCGGACCGACGAGAAAGTCGCCCGTCGCCGGGTGGCGATCGATTTTCCGGTGGCCGCCGCACTTCTCGAACACACACCGGGCGAGACGTCGCCGTCTCCATTCCTCGGACGTCGCGTCCTCGGATTGATCGTCGCCGGACGACCGTCTATCGAGAGGGCGATCGGAGGGGTTCGCGGTGCTGACCAACAAGGGCAAATATGGCCTCAAGGCCATGGTGTATCTGGCGCGGCTCGACGCCGGGCGCCCCGCGCAATCGTCCGAGATCGCCACGTCCGAACACATCTCCAAGAAGTTCCTCGACGCCATCCTCCTCGATCTCAGGAACGCCGGCTTCGTCCGCTCCAAGAAGGGACCGGGCGGTGGCTACGCACTCGCCCGCGACGCCTCGGACATCGCCGTCGGCGCCATCGTCCGCGCACTCGACGGACCGCTCGCGCCGATCGCCTGCGCCAGCCGTACCGCCTATCAGCCCTGCGACGATTGCGACGATCTCACCGGCTGCGCCGTCCGCCTCACCATGCTCGACGTGCGCGACGCCATGGCGAAGGTGCTCGACCAGCTGAGCCTCGCCGAAATGGCGGCGCGATCGGTCGTCGGCGAAATGACGGTGCCGCCCGAAGTCGGCGCGTGACGGGGGCCGAGCTTCTCGCCTGGCTCGGCGCCGGAGCGGTCGCCACGTTCCCGGGAGCCCGTCGCGCATCGGCGCGACGAGAACCGCGTTCCGCCCGAGACGCGGTCTCGATGCCCGAGCCGGAACGGCGTTGCGCGACCGGCCTCGCGGAGGGCACGGCGTTCCGATCGGGACGAATCTATGGAATAGA
>JAAYVT010000262.1 GCA_012517025.1 Phyllobacteriaceae bacterium
CTCAACGTCTCGGTGGTCACCGGCGAGGGCGATCGCCAGGAGGCCGGCAGTCACGGCTTCGGTGGTCGCGAGGGCTTCGCCCGTTTCGTCACCCCCGAGCGTTGGCGCTCCGCCGTCGACGAGGCGCTGCGCCAGTCGCTGGTCAACCTCTCCGCCGTGCCGGCCCCCGCCGGCACCTTCGACGTCGTGCTCGGCCCCGGCTGGCCGGCGGTGCTCCTGCACGAGGCGATCGGCCACGGCCTCGAGGGCGACTTCAACCGCAAGAAGACCTCCGCCTTCGCCGGCCTGATGGGCGAGCGGGTGGCGGCCCCCGGCGTCACCATCGTCGACGACGGCACGCTGCCCGACCTGCGCGGCTCGCTCTCCTTCGACGACGAGGGCACGCCGACCCAGTGCACCACCCTGATCGAGGACGGCATCCTCGTCGGCTACATGCAGGATCGACAGAACGCCCGCCTGATGGGCGTCGCCCCGACCGGCAACGGTCGCCGCCAATCGCATGCCCATGCCCCGCAGGTTCGCATGACGAATACATACATGCGGGCCGGGACGATGGATCCGGCGGAGATCCTGGCCTCGGTCGAGGACGGCATCTACGCCGTCAACTTCGGCGGCGGCCAGGTCGACATCACCTCCGGCAAGTTCGTGTTCGAATGCACCGAGGCCTATCGGGTGCAGAACGGCAAGGTCGGTCCGGCGGTCAAGGGCGCGATGCTGATCGGCAACGGCGCCGACGCGCTGACCCGGGTGAAGATGATCGGCGACGATCTGAAACTCGATCCCGGCGTCGGCACTTGCGGCAAGGGCGGGCAGGGGGTTCCGGTCGGCGTCGGCCAGCCGACGTTGCGGCTCGACGGCCTGACCGTCGGCGGCACCGAGGCCCGGCGCTGAACCGGTCACCGCCGGGACGCCGGTCCCACGGTTGCGGCGGTAGGTGACGATCTTCTGCGAATGCGATGCGATCGCCCGATTTTCGGGCGCCCGTCGCCTTGTCGCCGCCACATCCCGACGCCACTCTTCCGGCTTCACGACATCGATCGGGGCGCCGTCGCCGTCGATGATTTTTCCGAAGACGATCTCGCGGGAGTGAGACATGGCCGTGGACGTGGGCGTCGCGACCCTCGCCGTCACCGTGCCCTTTGCGGCGCCGCTCATTTTGATCGGCGCGGCGCTGGTGACGGTGCCGGTGTTCAAGCGCCTGGGTCTCGGCTCGGTCCTCGGCTACCTCATCGCCGGCATCCTGATCGGCCCGGCGGCCTTCGGCTTCTTCACCGATCCGGCCGAGATCATGCACTACGCCGAACTCGGCATCGTGCTGTTCCTGTTCCTGATCGGCTTGTCGCTGAAACCCTCGCGGTTGTGGGCGATGCGCCGCGACATCTTCGGGCTCGGTCTCGCCCAGATCGTGGTGACGGCGGCGGCGATCGCCGGCTTCGGCATCGAACTCTTCGATCTGCCGTGGAAGGGCGCGGTGGTGGCCGGCGTCGGCTTGGCGCTGTCCTCGACCGCGCTCGTCATGCAGCTGCTCGAGGAGAAGAACGAAACTCAGAGCCTGTTCGGCCGCAAGGCCTTCGCCATCCTGCTGATGCAGGATCTGGCGATCGTGCCGCTGCTGGCGTTGCTGCCGCTGTTGTCGCCGCAGCCGAAGACCGGCGGCGACGGCTTCTTCCTCGCCGCGGCGGAAGTGCTCGGCGCGGTGGCGATCGTGGTGGCGGTCGGCCGTTGGCTGCTCAACCCGTTGTTCCGCCTGCTCGCCGCCGCCGGCGCCCGCGAGATCATGTCGGCGGCCGCGCTGTTCGTGGTGATCGGCGCGGCGAGCCTGGTCTCGCTGGTCGGCCTGTCGATGGCGACCGGGGCCTTCCTCGCCGGCGTGATGCTCGCCGAATCGAACTTCCGCAATCAGCTCCAGGTCGACGTCGAGCCCTTCCGCGGTCTGCTCCTCGGCCTGTTCTTCATGTCGGTCGGCATGACCATCGATCTCAAGGTGGTGGCCGTCTACTGGGATCAGATGCTGGAGGGGCTGATCGCGCTGGTGATCGTCAAGATCGTCGCGCTGTGGGCGGTGGCGCGCATCGCCCGCGTGCCCAAGCCGGAAGCCGTCCGCGTCGCTTTCTTCCTCGCCCAGGGCGGCGAGTTCGGCTTCGTGCTCTATTCGGCGGCGGTCAACGCCGGCGTCATGCCGCAGATCCTCGGCTCGGTGCTGATCACCGTCGTCACCCTGTCGATGGCGATGACCCCGCTGGTCGTCGCGCTGGTGCCGTTGTTCGTGCCCAAGAAGGTCGAGAAGAAGATCGAGGAGGACTATTCCGACGCCGACGGCTCGGTGGTGCTGATCGGCTTCGGCCGCTTCGGTCAGATCCTCAGCCAGCTGCTGCTCGCCGAGGGCATCGACCTCACCATCATCGACAAGGATCCGTCGATGATCCGCTCGGCCGGCCGCTTCGGCTTCCGCATCTTCTACGGCGA
>JAAYVT010000263.1 GCA_012517025.1 Phyllobacteriaceae bacterium
CGCCGCCGCTGACCAGGGCGGCGAGCAGCAGCGTCGAACAGGCGGTGCCGATCACGTTGGGCTGGCCGAGCCGGATCATCATGCCGCCGACCATCACCGCGGTCAGACCGTCGATGAAGTAGGAGGCCCCGATCATCGGCTGGCCGGAGGAGAGACTGGCGACCAGCAGTACGCCGGCCGCCGCCGCGGTGAGACCGGAGACCAGATAGAGCAGCGCAATCAGACGGCGCGTCGGCACGCCGGCCTCGATCCCCGCCTCCTCGTTGCGGGCGATCGCATAGATGTAGCGCCCGAAGGTCAGGTGCTCCTGGGCATACCAGGCGGCGGCATAGAGCAGGGCGACGCCGACCGCGATCAACGGCAGCGGACCGAAGGTCGCGGCGAGGAGATCGCCGAGCGGACCGACCGTTTCGATCCGGATCGGCGAGCCGTGGCCGATCGCCGCCGCCGCCGAGCCGCAGGCGCCGCCGGTGGCGATGGTCACGATCAGCGGCTGCAGCCGCAGCGTCCCGACCAGGAAGCCGTTGAGGAGGCCGACGGCGGCGCCGACCGCGAGGGCCGAGACAGTGGCGATCGGCCACCCCCAGCCGCCGGCGACCAGCCCGGCGGCGACCATGTCGGCGAGCGCCGCGATCTGCATGAAACTCACGTCGATCTTGCCAGCCGCCGCCACCCCGGTGAGGCCGAGGATCATCAGCCCGGTCAGGCTGGCGGAGCGCAGGATGGTGGCTATGTTGGAGGCGTCGATCATGTGCGGACGCAGCGCCGCGAAGGTGGCGACGGCGGTCAGCAGCACCAGGAGCAGCCACCATCGACCGAGCAGCCGAGCGAAGTTCGAGAGGGGCATGACGGGCGCCTGTGCGGAGGAGACGATGCTCATGGACGGACCTCCCCGGTCTTCGGTTTCGGGGCGAGGGCACTCAGGGTGTCGGAGAGGTGGCGGCGGACGCGCTCGTCGAACACCACCACGCCGAGGAGCAGAATCAGGCTGACCACGCCGTCGGAGTAGTAGTAGGGCACCCGCAGCAGCGAGAACCCGTCGAGCAGGACGGTGATCACCAGCGTCCCGAGCAGGCTCGCCGGCACCGAGGCGCCGCCGAGCAGCGCGGCGCCGAGATAGACCCCGGCATAGGCCGGCATCAGCAGCGTCAGGCCGTGGTTGGTGCCGGCGTTGCCGGATTCGGCGATCAACAGGACGACCGCCAGCACCGCGCCGGCGCCGGACAGCGCGAAGGCGGTGACGATGCAGGCGCGGGTGCGGATGCCGGAGAAGAACGCCGCGATCGGGTTTTCGCCGGTGGCATAGAAGGCGATGCCCACCCGCGACCGGTGCAGCAGCAGCCTGGCGAGCCCGTAGATCGCCAGCAGCATGTAGACCGACAGGCTCAACTGGAAGATGCGCACGTCGTTGAAGTCGAGGATCCCCGACGTCATGAAGTTCTGAAAGATCGTCTGCCCGCCGGTGTAGAGGAAGGCCATGCCGGCGGCGATCGAGCCGCTGCCGATGGTCACGACGATGTCGGGAAGCTCGAAATGGGCGATCGCCCAGCCGTTGGCCGCGCCGATCGTCACGCCGATCACGAGGCCGACGCCGATGGCGAGCCAGAGATCGAGGCCGCCGGCGATGAGATACCCGATCGTCACCGCCGAGAAGCAGGCGATGCCGGGAAACGACAGGTCGAACCGGCGCACCACCACGACGAAGGTCAGACCGAGCGCGGCGAGGCCGTTGGCGGCCATGTGGCGGGTGACGGCGGCGAAGTTGCCGCGCGAGGCGTAGCGCGGTTCGACGGCGGTGAAGATCGCCACGATCACCGCGACGAGGAGGAGGACGCCGAGGGCGCGGACGGCGGTCGGCGGCAGGAGCGTGCGGATCGTCTTCATTGCAGCCTCCCCATGATCCCGGCGTTCAGGAGTTCGTTGCGGGTGACGGTGGAACTGGCGGCGCCGATCTGGCGGCCCTTGTAGAGGGCGAAGCTGCGGTCGGAGAGGCCGTGTACCTCGTCGCAGTCGGTCGACATGACGACGACCGCGGCGCGTTCGGCGAGATCGCGGATGAGCGCGTAGAGACGGGCGCGCGCACCGATGTCGACGCCGATGGTCGGCTCGACGAAGACGTAGACGGCGGCTTCGGTGAAGAGGCCCTTGGCGACCACGATCTTCTGCTGATTGCCGCCGGAGAAGCCCGAGACCGGTTGATCGAGGTCGGGCGGGGTCAGCGACACGATCGAGGCGAGCTCGCGGGCGCGGCGTCGATTGGCGCCGCCGCGCAACAGCCCGAGCGGGCCGGAGGCGCGGTCGAGCCCGGCGAGCTTGATGTTGAAGATCGAATTCTGCGTCAGCGTCAGCCCTTCCGAGCGGCGGTCGCCGGGGACGAGGAAGATGCCGGCCGCCAGCGCCTCGCGCGGACTGCGCGGCGCGACCTCGCGGCTGCCGACGCGGATCTCGCCGGTGTGGTCCGGCTCCACCCCGAACATCGACTTCGACAATTCGTCGAGACCCGAGCCGACCAGACCGAAGATGCCGACGATCTCGCCGTGCCGAACCTCGAAGTCGACCGGCTCGAAGGCGCCCTCGAGCCGCAGGCCGCGCACTTCGAAGGCCGGAGTTCCGGTCGCCGGTTCGACGCGCTTCGGCGGATAGACATCGGCGAGCGCCTCGCCGAGCATCAGTTCGGCGATCGACAGGCTGCGTTCCTTCACCTCGGCGGCGTTCATGGTGACGATCCGCCGGCCGCCGCGGAAGACGGTGAAGCGATCGGCCAGCTCCACCACTTCCTCGAGCCGGTGGGTGATGTAGACGATGGCGATGCCGGAGGCCTTCAGCGCCGCCATCATGCGGAAGAGCACGCTCTTCTCGATCTCGGTCAGGGTCGAGGTCGGCTCGTCGAGGATCATCACCCGGATGTCGCTGTGGGAGAGCGCCTGCAGCACCGCGACGATCTCGCGCTCCACCGCCGACAGCGACCCGACCGGCTTGGAAAGGTCGATGTCGACCGGGAAGCGGGCGAGCAGCGCGTCGCCGCGCCGCCTCAGCGCGGCGTGGTCGATCCGCCGGAACAGCCCCGGACGTCCGCCCTCGCGGCCGAGGAAGATGTTCTGATAACCGTCGAGGTCGGGGATCAGCTCGGGGTGCTGCTGCACCGTGGCGATGCCGTGATCGATGGCGTCGCGCGGGGTCTGGAAGGCGACCGGCGCGCCGTCGATCTCGATGTCGCCGGCGGTCTTGGAATGGACGCCTGAGAGGATCTTGATGAAGGTCGACTTGCC
>JAAYVT010000264.1 GCA_012517025.1 Phyllobacteriaceae bacterium
GACGCGAGGCGAAGCCGGACGTACGATGGGAGACGGGCAAGGGGCGATGCTCCGACGATCGAGCGGACGGCACGCTCAGTGGGAGACCGGCAGGTGGGCGACGCCGTCGGGGCGGATCTCCGCCGCCATCAGGCCCTTGGGGCCGTCGCCGAAGCGCACCCACACGGTCTGGCCGGGGCGCAGCTCGGCGAGGCCGTAGCGCCGCAGCGTCTCCATGTGGACGAAGATGTCCTCGGTGCCCTCGCCGCGGGTGACGAAGCCGAAGCCCTTGACCCGGTTGAACCACTTCACCGTCGCCTTCTCCAGCGCCGAGGTCGGGACGACCTGGACGTGGGTGCGCGGCGGCGGCAGCTGGGCGGGGTGGACGGCGGTGGTCTCGTCCATGTGGACGATGCGCAGGGCCTGCAGGCCGCGCGGCCGGTCGAGCACCTCGCAGACCACCCGGGCGCCTTCATAGGCGGTCTGGTAGCCGTCGCGGCGCAGGCAGGTGACGTGCAGCAGGATGTCGGGCAGGCCGTTTTCGGGGACGATGAAACCATAGCCCTTGGCGATGTCGAACCACTTGATGGTCCCGACCACCTCGATCACGTCGACGGCGGCCTCGTCCGCGACCTGATGCTCGAGACGGGCGTCGATATCGGTCTTGGCTCCCATCGGCCTCGCTCCTCCGTCCGTGCCCATCGCCTCGGGCCGAACCTCTACTCACTCCACCGCGCCCCGGGAGCCCCGCCGTCTCTCGCGACACGACCGGTGCCCGACCCCCGGTCGAATCGCGGCGCGATTCCCTCGGTCGAAAGGATAGCATCGCCGCGCACGCCGACCACCGGGTTTCGCCCCACGCCCGCGCATTCCCTGGGGACGGAGGCCTCAGAGCGCCGAAAAGACGGTGCCGATCGAGCCGCGCAGCACGCGGTCGGCGAGGCCGTCGAGCGGGGTCTCTTCGCCGTTGACGATGACGAGGCGGGCGCCGTCGTATTTGGCGATCATCGGCAGGGTCGCCGCCGGTTGCACGGTCAGCGACGAGCCGACGGCGACGAAGAGGTCGGCTTCTTGGATCGCCTGTTCGGCGCGCTCCATCTCGCGGGTCGGCATCGCCTGTCCGAAGGAGATCACCGCCGCTTTGACCAAGCCGCCGCAACCGCAGCGCGGGCTGCGACCGGTGGCGAGGATCGCCGCCTCGGCCGCGTCCAACTCGTGGCGTTCGCCGCAGTCGAGGCAGGTGGCGTAGGTGGCGTTGCCGTGGATCTCGATCAGGCGCTCGTCGGGCACGCCGGCGCGGGCGTGCAGGCCGTCGATGTTCTGGGTGATCACCGCGTTGACTTTGCCGCGCGCGACCAGTCGGGCGATGGCGAGGTGGGCGAGGTTGGGCTCGACCCGGGCGATCTGATCGCGAAAGGTGAAACGGCGTTTCCAATCCGCCAACCGCGCGGTTTCCGACGTCACGAACTCGTCGTAATAGATGGGTTCGATCTTCTTCCACAGGCCGTTCGGGCCGCGGAAGTCGGGGATGCCCGATTCCGTGGAGATTCCCGCCCCGGTGAAGACCACCACCGTCTCGGCGGCGGTCACCATCTCGGCGAGAACGCGCGCGCCTTCGTTCGGATCGTCGATCGTCACGCTCATTTCCCACTCCTCCCCCTTCGGAAGGGTTCGTCCATGCGATATCTGCACACCATGGTCCGCGTCCGCAATCTCGATCAGAGCCTCGCCTTCTACCGCGACCTGCTCGGCCTCGAGGTGGTCCGTCGCGTCGACAGCGAAAAAGGGCGGTTCACGCTCCTCTATCTCGCCGCGCCGGAAAACCACGACGCCGTCGCCGCCGACGTCGCCGCTCACCGGATGGAATCGCCGACCCTCGAGCTCACCTGGAACTGGGACGACGAGGACTACGGCTCGGCGCGCAACTTCGGCCACTTGGCCTTCGAGGTGGAAGACATCTACGCCGTCTGTGCCGAACTGATGGCGGCCGGCGTCACCATCAACCGTCCGCCGCGCGACGGTCACATGGCCTTCGTGCGCTCGCCCGACCTGATCTCGATCGAGCTGCTGCAGAAGGGCGAACGGCTGGCCCCGGCCGAGCCGTGGGCGTCGATGCCGAACACCGGCGCGTGGTGAGGCGACGCGACGATTCGATCATTGACTTCGTCAAGAATATGATTGACTAGATCAATCATATTCCTGGAGGGGGTCATGACGAACATCGAGAAATCTGGGCCGTCCGAGGCGGTGGTCGACCGGGTGCGGGCCTTCAACCGCTTCTACACCCGCCGGCTCGACCTGCTGCGGCGCGGCTTTCTCGACAGCCCCTATTCGCTCGGCGAAGTCCGAGTGCTGTGGGAGATCGCCCATCGCGGTCCGATCACCGCCGGCGATCTGGCCCGCGATCTCGACGTCGACGCCGGCCAGCTCAGCCGGATGCTGAAGCGCTTCGCCACGGCGGGTCTGATCGAACGGACGGCGGACGCCGGCGACGCCCGCCGCAGTCCGATCCTGCTGACGCCGCACGGGCGCGCCGTGTACGAACCGCTCGAGGCGGAGCAATGCCGCCGCGTCGCCGCCGATCTCGCCGGGCTCGGCCGCGAGGCGACCGGCCGTCTGGTCGACGCCATGGCCGACGTCGAGCGCCTGCTCGATCCGCCGGGAACATCGGCCACGCTGCTCATTCGACCGCACCGGACCGGCGAGGTCGCCGCGATCGTGGCGCGCCAAGCCCGCCTCTATGCCGAGGATCACGGGTTCGACCAGCGGTTCGAAGCCTTGGTGATGGAGATCGGCGCCGCCTTCCTGCGCGACTTCGATCCGCGCGAGGACGCCTCGTTCGTCGCCGAGGTCGGCGAGCGGATCGTCGGGGCGGTGTTCGTGACGCGGGAGAGTCCGGAGGTGGCGAAGCTGCGCCTTCTCCACGTCGAGAGCGAGATGCGCGGGCGCGGGATCGGGCGGTGCCTGGTCGAGGCGAGCATCGCCTTCGCGCGCGCTCACGGGCACCGGACGCTGACGTTGTGGACCAACGACGTTCTGGTCGAGGCGCGCCGTCTCTACGAGCGTTGCGGCTTTCGCCGGGTCGGTACCGAGCCGCACACGATGTTCGGCCCGCCGCTGGTCGGGGAGACCTGGGACCTCGCCCTGTGAGGACGGCGCGGCGCGCCGCCCGTCGCCTCAGATCTCGACGACCTTGCCCTCGGAGAGGGTGATGCGCCGATCCATGCGATCGGCGATGTCCATGTTGTGGGTGGCGATCACCGCCGCCAGACCGGACGAGCGCACCAGCGCCTGCAGCGCGTCGAAGACGTAGTGGGCGGTCTTCGGATCGAGGTTGCCGGTCGGCTCGTCGGCGAGGATCAGGCGCGGCACGTTGGCCACCGCCCGCGCGATCGCCACGCGCTGCTGCTCGCCGCCGGAGAGCTCGGAGGGCAGATGGTGGATCCGCTCCTCGAGCCGCATGTAGGCGAGGAGCTGCTCGGCGCGCTTCACCGCCTCCTTCTTGCCGAGCCCGCGGATCATCTGCGGCAGCATGACGTTCTCGAGCGCGGTGAACTCGGGCAGCAAGTGGTGGAACTGGTAGACGAAGCCGATCTCCAGGCGGCGCATCCGGGTGCGGTCGGCATCGTTCAGAGAGCCGGTCGCCACGCCGCCGAGATAGACCTCGCCGCCGTCCGGCTTCTCCAGCAGGCCGGCGATGTGCAGCAGCGTCGACTTGCCGGCGCCCGACGGGGCGACCAGCGCGACGATCTCGCCGGCATGGAGCTCGAAGTCGGCGCCGCGCAGCACCTCGAGGGTGCGGTCGGCCTCGTCGTAGTGCCGTTCGACCCGCGAAAGACGCAGCACCGGTTCCTCGACCAGCTCGGCGGCGGCCTTGGTGTCGTCGAGATCGATCGCCGTCATCATTCGTACCTCAGGGCTTCGACCGGATCGAGCTTGGCCGCCTTGCGGGCGGGGAAGACGGTGGCCAGCAGCGACAGGCCGAGCGCCATCACCACCACCGACGCCGTCTCGCCGACGCGGATGTCCGCCTTCATCCGGGAGAGGAAGTAGACGTCGGGCGGATAGAGCTGGGTGCCGAGGATCCACGACAGGCCCTCGCGCACCTCCTCGATGTGGGCGAACAGGAACAGGCCGAGCAGCAGGCCGCCCATCGTCCCGACGGTTCCGATGGTCGCCCCGGTGATGAAGAAGACGCGCAGGATCGAGCCCGAGGTCGCCCCCATCGTCCTGAGGATCGCCACGTCGCGGGCCTTGTCCTTCACCAGCATGGTCATGCCGGAGACGATGTTCAGCGCCGCCACCAGCACGATCAGCGTCAGGATGATGAACATCACGTTGCGCTCCATCTCCAGCGAGGCGAAGAACGTGACGTTGCGATGGCGCCAATCGGTGACGTAGACGGAGCGTTGCGCCGCTTCCTCGATCGGTCGGCGCATCTCGCCGACCTTGTCGGGGTCGTCGACGTAGAGCTCGACCGCGCTCGCCCGGCCGTCGAGGTTGAAATAGCCCTGCGCCTCCTGGAACGGCATGAAGACGAAGCTCGCGTCGAACTCCGACTGGCCGACCGAGAAGATCGCCACCACCGGGTAGGCCTTCACCCGCGGCGTCACGCCCATCGGGGTGACGTTGCCGCGCGGGGTGACGATGGTCACCGGGTCGCCGATGCCGACGCCGAGGTTCTGGGCGAGGCGGGTGCCGATCGCGACGCCCTTGCCGGCTTCGAAGTCGTCGAGGTTGCCGAGTTTGATGTTCTTGGAGACCAGCTCCATCTTGTCGAGATCGCGCCGCTCGATGCCGCGCACCAGCGCGCCGACGGCGCCGGCGGGACCGGAGGCGAGCGCCTGCCCCTCGATGAAGGGGAAGGCGATCTTGACGCCCTTGACCGCCGAGAGGCGCTTGGTGACGTCCTCGTAGTCGGTGAACTGCGAGGCGGTCGCCTGCACCAGCATGTGGCCGTTGAGGCCGAGGAACTTGCCGACCAGCTCGGTGCGGAAGCCGTTCATCACCGCCATGACGGTGATCAGGGTGGCGACCCCGAGCATGATGCCGAGGAAGGAGAAGGCGGCGATCACCGAGATGAAGGCCTCGCGCCGGCGCGATCTCATATAGCGCCAGGCGATGATCCATTCGAACGGCGCGAAGGGCGTCGTCCCGGTCGGTTCTTCGAGTTCGCTGGTCGCTGCCATCCCCGGCCCTTCCCTCACGCGGCGACGCCGAAGCGAGCGAGCGCGTCGGCGATCGTGAGCACCTCGCGTTCGCCGGTGGCGCGACGCTTGAGCTCGACCTTGCCCTCGGCGAGCGACTTCGGACCGCAGATCAGCTGCCAGGGCAGACCGATCAGGTCCATGGTCGCGAACTTGGCGCCGGCACGGGCGTCGGTGTCGTCGTAGAGGACGTCGACCTTCGCCGCGCCGAGCTTCGCGTAGATCTCGCCGCAGGCGGCGTCGCAGGCGGCGTCGCCCGGCTTCATGTTGATCAGGCCGACGTCGAAGGGCGCGATCGAGTCCGGCCAGACGATGCCGGCGTCGTCGTGACAGGCCTCGATCACCGCGCCCGCCAGACGCGACACGCCGACCCCGTAGGAGCCCATGTGCACCGGCCGCTCGACGCCGTCGGGTCCGGCGACCTTGGCGCCCATCGGCTCGGAATACTTGGTGCCGAAATAGAAGATGTGGCCGACCTCGATGCCGCGCGCCGACACCTGCTTGTCCGCGGGGACGGCGGCGAAGGCGGCTTCGTCGTGCTTCTCGTCGGTCGCGGCGTAGAAGCTCGTCCACTGGTCGACGATCGGCTTCAGGTCGCCGCGGAAGTCGGTGTCCTCGGCCGGGATCGGCAGATCGAGCACGTCCTTGTGGCAATAGACCTGGCTCTCGCCGGTCGAGGCGAGAATGATGAACTCGTGGCTCATGTCGCCGCCGATCGGGCCGCTGTCGGCGCGCATCGGAATGGCGGTCAGCCCCATCCGCGAATAGGTGCGCAGATAAGCGACGAACATCCGGTAATAGGCCGCGCGGGCCCGGTCCTGATCGACGTCGAAGGAATAGGCGTCCTTCATCAGGAACTCGCGGCCGCGCATCACGCCGAAGCGCGGACGGCGCTCGTCGCGGAACTTCCACTGGATGTTGTAGAGGTTGAGCGGCAGATCCTTGTAGGAGCGGACGTAGGAGCGGAAGACGTCGGTGACGACCTCCTCGGCGGTCGGCCCGTAGAGCATCTCGCGATCGAGGCGGTCCTTGATGCGCAGCATCTCGCCGCCGTAGTCGTCGTAACGGCCGCTCTCGCGCCACAGCTGGGCGGACTGCACCGTCGGCATCAGGATCTCGATCGCGCCGGCCCGGTTCTGCTCCTCGCGCACGATCTTGCCGATCTTGTCGAGAACGCGCAGGCCGAGCGGCAACCACGTGTAGATGCCTGCGGACTGCTGGCGGATCATCCCGGCGCGCAGCATCAGGCGATGGGAGACGATCTCCGCCTCGGCGGGGGTCTCCTTCAGGATGGGCAGGAAGTAACGCGAAAGACGCATGACAGAGGGGCCTCGTCGAAGGCACGGGACTCGCAGGGACGGCGGTCGGCCCGACCTGCCACGAGAATCCCGGCGAAATGAAGATCTCGTCGCGCCCCTTGGTGGACGAGGCGAGGAAAAAACACAAGGCCCGGGCCGCTGCGACGCGTTCAACCCTCCCCCGCCCCGGGCTCCGAGGTCGGGCCGGGGATCCGCGCCATCACCTTTTCCAGCGTGTCGAGGTCGAGCGCCGCCGCGGCCTTGAAGGTGCCGGCATAGGCGAGGTGTTCCTCCTTGAGGTCGTAACAGGTGGCCCCGACGATATCCATCAACACCCCGTCCATCCCCGCCTCGCGGAAGGCGACGTGGCGCTTCAAGAAGAAGTCGGAGCAGCACATGCCGACGTAGGCGGTGACGCCGCGCGCCTTCATCTCGGCCAGCGTCTCGCCGAGATGCTCGAAATTGAGGATCGTCGTCACCTCGAGCCCGCGCTCGTGAGCGAGCCGGTAGGCGTCGCCGACGGCGCAGTGGCCGCAGTCGATGCAGTCCGGGGTCGGGCGCAGCGCGCACCACGCCGGCTTGGCGCAATAGGGCACCAGCACCACGCCGGCGCGATCCAGCGCATCGAGCGCGTCGCCGCCTGGGCCAGCGAGCATCACCCCGGTCGCCGCCGCCGCGTCGAGCCCGAGCGCCCCGGCGAGGCGGGCCTTCTCGGCGGCGCGGGCGGCGAGGCGGACGAGGTCGGGCGGGCCGAAGCCGACGAAGCGGTCGTCCGGACGGGTGAGACGGGCGGTCGCGACGGCGAGCTCGGCGAGCGGAACCCCGACGAGGCCGGTCGCCAGACGTGCCGCGAGATCGGCGGGCGTATGGGCGGCGTCGGTGGCGAAGGCGGCGGAGGTCACCGTGTCGTCGGCGGCGCGGGTCAGGCGCAGGCGAAGCGTGGCACGGGCGGTACGCTCGAAGGTTTCGAGGACGTCGGCGGCGGCGTCTTCCCAGGGATCGGCCGGTTCCGGCGTCTCGACGTCGGGAAAGGGGGCCTCGTTCTCCACCGGTCGGGCGACGAAGCGGGTGGCCACCGCCGCGGTCAGCGCCGCGACGATCGTCGCGTCGTCGGGGACGGGGTCGAGGCGATCGGACAGGGTGGCGACGCGCTCGCGGGCGTGCTCGAGCCCGGTGCGGGTCAGCTTTTCGGTCGGCACCAAAAGCGCGGAGAGCGCGGCGGCGACGTCGAACCGCACCAGCAGCGTGGCGAAGAGCAGCGCCTCCTCCCCGGTCTCGACGAGGAACACCGAAGCGATCTTGGCGCCGCCGGCGATCTGGACGTCGTTCGGGGGAACGAAGACGGCCTCGACCCCGAGCCCCGCCAAAGCCGCCACCAGAAGCGCGCCGCCGGTCGCCAACCGCTCGGCCGGATCGGCGCCGAGGCGGGCCCGGTCGGCGGCGAGACAAAAGGCCCATTGATCGGGATCGTGCCAGAGCGCGCCGCCGCCGGTCGGCCGGCGCAGCACCGGCACGCCGTGTTCGCGGCACCACGCCCGACGCACCTCGCGGACGATCGCCTGATCGCGCCCGACCGAGACCGCCGCCGTCGGCCGCCACAGCACCAAGGCGAGGTCGGGCCCCTCGCCCCGCAACGCCGCCGCCCGGGCGAAGCCGGCGGGCAGCGCGCGCGGCGCATCCGCGACCGCACGGGCGAATCGCGTCGTCTCGACGCCGAAGGCGGAATCGCGTCCTTCGCTCATGCCCTTCTCCGACCGCTCCTGCCCCACCATCTCCCCTCGCCGGCCGCTCGTCCACCGCGACGATCCCATACGACAATAGTCGCACCACCCAACCCGTTTCTCATGATTCCCACATAATTCATTGTCTCACAAGCGATATTAGAGTTTTTGAATTGATGGGGAAAATACGCAGGCGGCGATGACAAACCGATTTAGCTTCGGTAAGGTCGTGTGCATCAGAAGGGGGTGAGCGAAGACCGGAACGGCGCGCTCGAAACCTCCCACACGAAAACACGCGGTCTGAGTCTCGGGAGGAAGACCTCGCGCGCCCGTCGCCACTGCGCAGACGGAGCAGCCGAAAGCTCGTCGTCTTCGGGGATGGCGAACGATACGAAGAGGTCCAACGCGCAACTGGTCGAAGAAGCAAGGCTCCGGAAGGTGCCTTGCTTTTTTGTTGGTCGATACGGTCGCGGCGGCGACGCGAACCCTCCTTCATCCACCAGCGGCGGTCGAATCGGTCGTCGTACCGGCTCCGGCGGCGAGACGGGCGATCTCGCGCTCGAGCGCGGCGAGGAAGCGGTCGCGCACCGCCGGCTCGCGCCACGGCGAATGACCGCAACGGTCGAGCCGATGCAGCGTCAGCCCGCCCGGGATCGCCTCGGCGAGGCCGGCGATCGCTTCGATCGGGTGAGGGTCGTGGTCGCCGTGGAAGGCGACGACCGGATGAGCGAGCCGCGACAAGGCGCGGCGCAACGCGCCGGTCGCGCGCAAAGCCGCTCCCTCCGGCCAGACCGCACGGAAGACGTCGACGCGAAATGCGACGGTGCCGTCGTCCTCGGCGGCGGCGGGATCCCAGGCGTCGGTACGGGCGAAGAGCCGGCCGAGACGGCCGAGCACGGTCGGATCGCCGCCGTCGGGATCGGCCGACAGCCGCGCAGCCAGGGCGGCGACTTCGGCGCGATCGACGGCGTCGAGGCAGGCGAGACGGGTCGGCAGGATGGCTTCGGCGGCGGCGCCATCGAAGGGCGGCGCGCCGATCCAGATCAGTCCGGCGACCCGCTCGGGGTGGCGGGCGGCGAACAGCGTGGTGGTCCAAACGCCCAAGGAATGGCCGATCAGCACGGCACGGTCGGTCTCTGCGACGGCGGCGGCGATCTCGGCGATCTGGCCGTCCACGCTCGGCGCCGTGCACCACGGTTCGAGCACGCCGAAGCGGCGGTCGAGCCGAGCGGCGAGCGGGGCGAGTTCACCGCAGGCGCCGGGGCCGCCGTGCACGGCGACGACGGACCAGGGCGCGCGGCCGTGACGGTGCGCTTCGCTCATCTTCCCCTCCCCGTCCCTCTGCGCCGATGCGGCCGAAACGACGAAGGCCCGGGCGGGTGCCCGGGCCTCTCGCGAACACGGGGCGCGGCGCGCCGGGATCAGCCGACGATTTCGAGACCGGAGAAGAAGAAGGCGATCTCCTCGGCGGCGGTCTCCGGGGCGTCGGAGCCGTGCACCGAGTTCTCGCCGATCGACAGGGCGAAGTCCTTGCGGATAGTGCCCTCGGCGGCGTTGGCCGGGTTGGTGGCGCCCATGATCTCGCGGTTGGCGAGGACGGCGTTCTCGCCCTCGAGCACCTGCGCCACGATCGGGCCGGAGGACATGAACTCGGTCAGCTCGCCGAAGAACGGACGCTCCTTGTGGAC
>JAAYVT010000265.1 GCA_012517025.1 Phyllobacteriaceae bacterium
CCAAGCGAGCAGATCGGTGGTGGTGGCGACGGAGGCGGGCGGATCGAGGATTTCCTCGGGCTTGCCGATGCGTTCGCGCACCCAGGCGAAATAGCGAATCTTCATGTTCATTCGTCCATGACGTGGCGGATGCCCGAGCGGAAGTAGTCCCAGCCGGTGTAGAGGGTGAGCAGAGCGGAGACCCACAGCAGGATCTCGCCGGTCTCGACGCACCAGGGATAGACCGAGCGACCGGCGTCGCCGACGATCAGAAAGCCGAGGGAGACGAGTTGGGCGGTGGTCTTCCACTTGGCGAGCCAAGTGACCGGCACCGACACGCGCAGCTCGGCGAGGAATTCCCGCAGGCCCGACACCAGGATCTCGCGGCACAGGATGATCACGGCGGCGATCACCGTCCAGCCGTGGATGGTGCGGGCGTCGACGAGGATCAACAGGCAGGCGGCGACCAGCAGCTTGTCGGCGATCGGGTCGAGCATGCGGCCGAGCGAGGACTGTTGTCCCCAGGCGCGGGCGAGGTAGCCGTCGAAGAAATCGGTGATCGCGGCGGCGGCGAAGATCGCCAGGGCGATCCAGCGGGACGTCGGGGTCGGCGTGTTCGGCAGCGAGAAACAGGCGACGACGGCGGGGACCGCGAGGATCCGGCCGTAGGTCAAGATGTTGGGAACGCTCAGCGCGGACATGGGCTTCCTCGTGACGACGACAGACAGAGCATGGGCCGACGCGGGCGTCAACAGCGTGACGGCTCACCCCTCGCCCTGATGGAACCAACCGCGGATGGTCTCCGCCATTGCTTCCGAAATCCCCGGCACGTCCATCAGGTCGCCGAGGCCGGCGCGGCCGATCGCCTTGACCGTGCCGAACCGGTCGAGCAGCGCCCGCTTGCGGGTCGGGCCGATGCCGGGGATCTCGTCGAGCGTCGATTGGCGGATCGCCTTGGAGCGCTTGGCCCGATGGGTGCCGTTGGCGAAACGGTGGGCCTCGTCGCGCAGGCGCTGGACGAAATAGAGCACCGGATCGCGCTCCGGCAGCATCACGTCGGGACGGTCGAGGAAGAAGAACTTCTCGCGGCCGGCGTCGCGGTCGGGACCCTTGGCGATGCCGACGAAGGCGATCTGATCGAGGACGCCGGTCTCCTCGGCGACGCGCCGTGCCATCTCGAGCTGGCCCTTGCCGCCGTCGACCAGGATCAGGTCCGGCCACGGGCCGAAGCCCTGTTCGTCACGTGGTGCCTCGGCGCGGCTGCCGTTCTCCTTGACCAGGCGCGAGAGGCGGCGGGTCAAGACCTCGCGCATCATGGCGTAGTCGTCGCCCGGCTTGGTATCGGGCGACTTGATGTCGAACTTGCGGTACTGCCCCTTCACGAAGCCTTCCGGCCCCGCCACGATCATGCCGCCGACCGCATGCGTCCCCATGACGTGGGCGTTGTCGTAGACCTCGATGCGCTTCGGCGTCTCGGGCAGCGCGAAGGTACGGGCGACGCCCTCCATCAGCTTGGCTTGGCTCGAGGTCTCGGCGAGCTTGCGGCCGAGCGCCTCGCGGGCGTTGAGCAGGGCGTGGTCGACGAGATCCTTCTTCTCGCCGCGCTTGGGGGCGGTGACCTCGATGCGGTGGTCGGCGCGCTCGGAGAGGGCCGCCTCCAGGAGTTCGCGCTCCGGCGTGTCGTGAGAGAGCAGGATCAGGCGCGGCACCGGCTTGTCGTCGTAGAACTGGGCGACGAAGCTCTCCAGGATCTCGTCCGGCTCCAGCGAGCGGTCGGCCTTGGGGTGGAAGGCGTGGTTGCCCCAGTTCTGGCCGGTGCGGAAGAAGAACACCTGGATGCAGGTCTGGCCGCCCTCTTGCGCGAGGGCGAAGACGTCGGCCTCCTCGACCCCCTGCGGGTTGATGCCCTGATGCGACTGGACATGCGAGAGGGCGGCGAGGCGGTCGCGGTAGACGGCGGCGCGCTCGAAGTCGAGGTCCTCGCTCGCCGCGTGCATCGCCTCGGCGAGCTCGGCCTGCACCGCCTTCGACTTGCCGGAGAGGAAGCGCTCGGCCTCGTCGACCAGGACGCGGTAGTCGGCGATCGACACCTCGCCGGTGCAGGGGGCGGCGCAGCGCTTGATCTGAAACAGCAGGCAGGGGCGGGTGCGGGTGTCGTAGACCGAATCGGTGCAGGTGCGGATCAGGAACGCCTTCTGCAGCGCGTTGATGGTGCGCCCCACGGCGCCCGCCGAGGCGAAGGGGCCGAAATAGTCGCCCTTGCGCTTGCGGGGTCCGCGATGCTTGACCAATGCCGGGGCGTCGTGGTCGCCGGTCACCAGGATGTAGGGGAACGACTTGTCGTCGCGCAGCAGCACGTTGAAGCGCGGGCGCAGACGCTTGATCAGGTTCGCCTCGAGCAGAAGCGCCTCGGTCTCGGTGCGGGTCTGGACGAATTCCATCGCCCGGGTCTCGCGCACCATGCGCAGGATGCGGGCGGTCAGCCCCTGGCCACGGGTGTAGTTGACCACCCGCTTCTTCAGGTTCCGCGCCTTGCCGACGTAGAGGACGGCGCCGTCGCCGTCGAGCATGCGGTAGACGCCGGGGGCGTTCGGCAGGCGCTTGACCTCGTCGGCGATCACCTCGGCGCCGGCGAGTGCGCGCGCCGCCTCGGTCTCGCTCTCCGCGTCGGGGGCGGGCGGGGCGTCGGGCG
>JAAYVT010000266.1 GCA_012517025.1 Phyllobacteriaceae bacterium
GACCTGGACGACGACGGCGAGGCGGAACGGGGAACGCGGGCGGCGGCGCTGCTCGCCGGTCTGTTCTCGACCGTGCGGCGGGCCAGCGGGGCGATGCTCGATCTCGTCCTGCCGCCGGTCTGTTCGGCCTGCCGGCGGCCGGTCGAGCGGGCGCATGCGCTGTGCGGCCCGTGCTGGGCGGCGTTGCGACCGATCGAACGGCCCTATTGCGAGCGGCTCGGCATCCCGTTCGGCTACGACATCGGCGAGGGTGCCCTGTCGGCGGAGGCGATCGCCTCGCCGCCGGTGTTCGATCGGGCGCGGGCGGCGGTGCTGTTCGAAGGGCCGGCACGCGATCTCGTCCACGCGCTGAAATACGCCGATCGCACCGAGGTGGCGCGGTTGATCGGGCGGATGACGGCGCGGGCGGGAGGCGAGATCCTCGCCGACGCCGATCTGCTGGTGCCGATGCCGCTGCATCGTCATCGGTTGTGGCGGCGCAAGTTCAATCAGGCGGCATTGATCGCCGACGAGGTCGGCCGCATCGCCGGGGTGGCGGTGGCGGTCGACGCACTCGCGCGCATCCGCCCGACCCGGCCACAGGTCGGGCTCGGCGAACACGAGCGGGTCGCCAACGTGCGCGGGGCGTTCCGGGTGCCGGCGAGCCGGCGGTCGGCGGTCGAGGGCAAGAAGGTGGTGCTCGTCGACGACGTGTTGACCACCGGCGCGTCGGCGGCAGCGGCGACGCGGGCGCTCCTGCGGGCGGGCGCGGCGCGCATAGACGTCCTCACCTTCGCGCGGGTTGCCCCGGGAGGGCCGCTCGCGATATGACGGGCGAACACCGTCGCGACGCGACGCCGGGGGAGTTCGCATGGCCGGACCGCACGTTCTCATCTACACCCGCGACGGCTGCGGCTATTGCACCGCCGCCAAGGCGCTGCTGCGCGGCAAGGGCGTCGCCTTCGAGGAGCGCAACGCCTCGCGCGATCCGGCGTTTCGCCAGGAAATGATCCGGGTTTCGGGGCGAACGACCTTCCCGCAGGTGTTCGTCGGCGAAACCCACGTCGGCGGTTGCGACGATCTGCACGATCTCGACGCGCGCGGCGGGCTCGATCCGCTGCTCGCCGGCGCCTGAAGCGAGGGCCGCGATGACCGCTTTTCGGGCCGCCCTGGTGCAGATGACCGCCTCGCGCTCGGTCGCCGAGAACATCGAGGCGATGGACGCCCTGGTGCGGCGGGCGGCGGCGGGCGGCGCCCACTACGTCCAGACGCCGGAGACCACCGGCATCATGGACGAGGATCCGAAGCGGCTGTTCGCGACGCTGAAGACCGAGGAGGACGACCCGACGCTGGCGCACGCGCGGCGCTTGGCCGGGGAACTCGGGATCCATCTCCATCTCGGCTCGTTGGCGATCAAGGTCGGCGACGGCGCCAAGGCGGCGAACCGCGCCTTCGTGATCGCGCCGAACGGCGAGGTTCTGGCGAGCTACGACAAGATCCATCTGTTCGACGTGCAGCTCGCCGACGGGCAGGTCTATCGCGAAAGCGCCCGCTACGTCGCCGGTCACCGCGCGGTGGTGGTCGACCTGCCGTGGGGCCGGATGGGGCTCACGATCTGCTACGATCTGCGCTTCCCCCATCTCTTCCGCCGGCTCGCCCGCGACGGCGGGGCGGTGATGTTGACGGTTCCCGCCGCCTTCACCCGGCCGACCGGCGAGGCGCACTGGCACACGCTGCTGCGTGCCCGGGCGATCGAGAACGGCGCCTGGGTGCTCGCCGCCGCGCAGGGCGGTCTGCACGAGAACGGGCGGGAGACCTATGGCCACTCGATCGTGATCGATCCCTGGGGCACCGTGGTGGCCGAAGGCGGGACCGAGCCCACGGTGATCTTCGCCGAGATCGATCCGGCCAAGGCGGCCGAGGTGCGCGGACGGGTGCCGTCGCTCTCGCACGACCGGCCGTTCACGCTCTCGTCGCGCTCGGAGGGTGCACGATGATCCACTACACGCTGGTGTGCGACAAGGAGCACGTCTTCGAAGGGTGGTTCCGCTCCTCCGCCGACTTCGAGGCGCAGGCCGCCGACGGGCTGGTCTCCTGCCCGGTGTGCGGCTCGACGGTGGTGACGCGCGGGCTGATGGCCCCGAGCGTCCAGTCGGCGCGGGTCCGTGAGGAGCGCGAGGACGGCGCCAAGCGCCAGACCCGGACGATGATGCTGCCGGATCCGGCGCAGAAGATGATGCTCGAGGCGTTGCGCGAGATCCGCAAGAAGGTGACGGAGAACGCCACCTACGTCGGCGACCGCTTCGCCGAGGAAGCGCGCAAGATGCACTACGGCGAGGTGGAGCATCAGGGCATCTGGGGGGAGGCGACCTCCGAGGAGGCCGACTCGCTCTCCGAGGAGGGGATCGAGTTCCAGCCGCTGCCCGGCCTGCCGGAAGATCGCAATTGAGCGTCTCGGCCGGGCCCGACGGGCGGCTCGGCGAACGGTTGCGGCGTCTCGTCTGGCGAGAGGCCGAAAGGCTCGGCTTTTCCGCCTTCGGCGTCGCCGATCCGGGCGGGCTCGCGGCGGCCGGGCGGGATCTCGCCGATTTTCTCGCCGAAGGGCGACACGGCACCATGAGCTGGATGGCGGAGACGGCGGCACGGCGCGGCGATCCGCGCGTGTTGTGGCCGGAGGTGCGCTCGATCCTGGTCTTCGCCTTCGACTACGGGCCGGAGGCGAACCCGCTCGACCGGCCGGCCGATCCGAGCCGGGGCGAGATCTCGGTCTATGCCCGCAACCGCGATTATCACGAGCTGATCAAGGGGCGGCTCAAGGAGATCGCCGGCAAGCTCGCGGCCGAGGCGAAACGGGCAGGCGTCGGCTGTGACCTCAAGGTGTTCGTCGACACCGCGCCGGTGATGGAGAAGCCGCTGGCGCAAGCCGCCGGGATCGCCTGGGTGGCGAAGTCGACGCTGGCGATCTCGCGGCGGATCGGCGGCTGGTTCTTCCTCGGCTCGATCTTCACCACCCTCGACTTGCCCTTCGACGTCCCCGAGACGTCGCACTGCGGCTCGTGCCGGCGCTGCCTCGACGTCTGTCCGACGGCGGCGTTGGAGCCGCATCGGATCGACGCGCGGCGTTGTCTCTCCTATCTCTCGATCGAGCACGCCGGGCCGATCCCGGTGGAATTCCGAGCGGCGATGGGGGATCGCATCTACGGCTGCGACGACTGTCTGGCGATCTGCCCGTGGAACCGCTTCGCCCGGGCGACGCGGGAGGCCAAACTCGCGGCGCGGCCGGAGTTGGTGCGCCCTCGGCTCGCCGAACTCGTCGGCCTCGACGACGCCGGCTTTCGAACTCTCTTCGCCGGCTCGCCGGTGAAGCGGATCGGGCGCGATCGGCTCTTGCGCAACGTGCTGGTGGCGATCGGCAATTCCGGTGATCCGGCGTTCGTCGAGGCGGTCGCGGCGCGGCTCGACGATCCCGCCGGGGTGGTGCGTGGGGCGGCGGTGTGGGCGCTCGGACGGATGGCGCCGGCGCGGTTCGCGGCGGAGGCGACGCGGCGGCTCGACGCGGAGGCGGATCCGGACGTCGCCGCCGAATGGCGGCGGACGGCGGAGGCGTGAAACGAAAGACGCCGGGTGTCGGTCCGGCGTCTCGATCGTTCGGCGCCGTCAGGCGATGGCGCGCGAGGCTTCCTTGACCTTGCGGGTCGCCTCGTCGACGTCGCGGGTGGAGACGGCGATCTCGTTCATCCCGCGAGTGATGGTTTCGACGCCGACGGCGGCGGTCTGCATGTTCTCCGACATGTCGCGGGTCACCGCCTCCTGTTCCTCGACGGCGGAGGCGATGCTGGTCGAGATGTCGTTGATTTTGGCGATGGTCGACGAGATGCCGGAGATCGCGTCGACGGCGGCACGGGTGTTGTTCTGCACCTCGGCGATCTGAGCGCCGATCTCCTCGGTCGCCTTGGAGGTCTGGGTGGCGAGGTTCTTGACCTCGCTCGCCACGACCGCGAAGCCGCGTCCCGCCTCGCCGGCCCGCGCCGCCTCGATGGTGGCGTTGAGGGCGAGGAGATTGGTCTGGGCGGCGATCGAGTTGATGAGATCGACCACCTCGCCGATCTTCTGGGTCGCCGACACCAAGGTGGTGATGGTCGAGTTGGTGCGATCGGCCTGATCCACCGCGTCGCTGGTGATCTCCAGGGCGTGGGCGAGCTGGCGGCTGATCTCGGCGACCGAATGGGCGAGCTCCTCGGCGCCGGAAGCGACCGCCTGGACGTTGGCGGAGGTTTGGGTCGAGGCGGAGGCGGCTGCGGCGGCCTGCTCGTTGGTGCGCGATACCGCGTCGGTGATGGCGCCGAGATCGTGGTCGATCACCTTCTGCGCCTCGGCGCGGCGCCGGCGCTCGAGCACCTGCGGCGTCACGTCGGTGGCGAACTTGACGACCTTGAAGGGCTTGCCGGCGCCGTCGAAGATCGGGTTGTAGGAAGCCTGGATCCAGACCTCGCGACCACCCTTGCCGATGCGCTTGTATTCGGCCTGCTGGAAGCGGCCGGCGCGCAGGTCTTCCCAGAACTTGCGATATTCGGCGCTCTCGCGGAAGCTCGGATCGACGAACATCGAATGATGACGTCCGCGGATCTCTTCGATCCCATAGCCGAGAGCGGAGAGGAAGTTGCGGTTGGCGTCGAGGATCTTGCCGTCGAGATCGAAGGAGATCACCGCCTGGGCCTTGCCGATCGCTTCGATCTGGCTCTCGAACTCGGCCGCCTTCAGCTTCTCGGCGGTGACGTCGGTGGCGTATTTGACCACCTTGAACGGCTTGCCGGAGCGATCGAGGACCGGGTTGTAGGTCGCCTGGATCCACACCCGACGGCCGCCCTTGCCGATGCGCAGATATTCGGCGCGCTGGAAGCGGCCGGCCCGCAGATCGTCCCAAAACTTGCGGTATTCGGCGCTTTCGCGATGGCTCGGCTCGACGAACATCGCGTGATTGCGGCCTCGGATCTCCTCGATCGTGTAGCCGAGGACGTCGAGGAAGTTGCGGTTGGCCGTGAGGACGGTGCCGTCGAGCGCGAATTCGATCACCGCTTGCGAACGGTCGAGAGATTCCAATCGTGCGGCCATTTCACGGCGGCTGGCGAAGAGAGCCATGTCGTGGGACCTCGGGTCAGGGGTTGCGGACTCGGTGTCGCGGTCGTGTCGCCGCGTTGCATCCACTAGAACGCGAAAATCGTATGCAACGCGACCAGTGTCGTATGTTCTCGTTAATGCCGCGTGAACACGAACGCCGAAACTCGGGGGGATCGCTTCACCCGAGTGAAAATGCGTGAAATCGGCGTAGTTCCGAGTTTTGCGAAGTCGAGAGCTACAGATATTTCAGAGGGTGTTCTCGCGAAGCGGGCGGTTTCGCGCGACGAGGGTGGACCAACGCAGGGTCAGCATGAGCGCGACACTCCCCAACCCGAGCGCGAGTCCGATCCAAATACCACGTCCGGCGAAACCGAGCGGGAAGGCGAAGGCCCAGCAGGCGAAGGCTCCGACGCCCCAGTAACCGACGCCGGCGACGATCATCGGGATGCGGGTGTCGTGCAGGCCGCGCAGCATGCCGGCGGTCACGGTCTGAATGCCGTCGACCAATTGGAACAGCGCGGCGACGATCAGGAACGAGCGGGCGAGCGCGCGGGTCGCGGCGACCTCGGCGTCGCCGCCACCGAGGAAGACGGCGATCAGACGGTCGGGCACGGCGATCATCACGGCGGCGGTGGCGATCATGCAGACCACGGTGAGGCCGTAACCGGTCCAGCCGGCGACGAAGACGCCGCGACGATCGCCGCCGCCGAAGGCGGTGCCGACGCGGATGGTGACCGCCTGCGAGAGCCCCAGCGGGATCATGAAGGCGAGCGCCGAGATCTGCAGGGTGATCGCATGGGCGGCCAGCGTGGTGGTGCCGAACAGGCCGGCGAGGAAGGCGGCGGCGTTGAACACCGTGGTCTCGAAGGCGACCATGAACCCGATCGGCAGGCCGAGACGGAGGAAGTCGCGCCAGCGGACGGCGTCGAAGCGCCAGAAGCGGCCGAACAGCCGATAGCGACGGAACCGCCGGTCGAAGATCAGCACCACCGAGAGGCTGACGAAGAGGAAGGTGGTGGCGGTGAGCGTCGCCCAACCGACGCCGACGACGCCGAGACGCGGGGCGCCGGCGAGGCCGAAGATCAGCACCACGCCGACCGCCGCGTCGACCGGGATCGCCAGGAGGCCGACCACCAGCGTCCACATCGGCCGTTCCATCGCCGCGACGAAACCGCGCAGGCCGACGAAGGCGAAGAACGGCAGCAGCGACCACATCAGCACCCGCAGGATGCGGGCGGCGTCGTGGGCGAGGGCGGGGTCCTGGCCGAGCAGGGCGAAGATCGGTTCGGCCCACCACAGCACCGTCCAGATCGGCACGGCGAGGGTCGCCGCCACCCACAGGGTCTGGCGGAAGGTGCGGCGGACGTCGCGGACCGAATGCCGCATCCGCCCGCGTTCGCGCGCGATCATCGGCATGGTGGCGGTCATCACGCCGACGCCGAACAGCATGAAGGCGTTGTAGAGGTTGACCGCCAAGGCGCCGGCGGCGACGGCGTCGGGGCCGAGGCGGCCGAGCAGGATGACGTCGACGGTGGAGAGCGCCATCTGCGCCAGCTGCGTCACGATCAGCGGTCCGGCGAGGCCGAGTGTCGCGGTGATCTCGGTGCGCCAGACGGCGGATGAGGGAAACGGCGTGGGCATCGACGGATCTCGGCCGGCTGGGGGACGGGTGCGGTACCTAGCATGCGACGGGATCCGGCGCGACCGACGGTACGCATGCCTTCGTCTCGTCGCAGCGAACGGGTAAGGTGACGAATCATCGATCGAAGGAGATCCCGATGCGCGCGATGACGATCCTCCCGAAGCCCGCTCTCGCGGCGGCGATGCTGCTGGCGACGAGCCTCGGAGCCGTCGCGGAGGTTCCCTGCCGCACCTCGGGATCGTTCGAAAAGTGGCTCGCCGACTTCAAGCAGGAGGCGATCGCCTCCGGGATCTCGCGGGCGGCGGTGGAGAAGGGGCTCGCCGGGGTCGCCTACGATCCGGCGATCATCAAGCGCGATCACGGCCAGGGAGTGTTCCAGCAGACCTTCCTGCAGTTCTCCGATCGGATGGTGTCGTCCGACCGGTTGTCGCGGGGGCCGAAGCTCCTGCGCCAACATGCCGACCTGTTCCGCCGGATCGAGGCGAAGTACGGCGTGCCGGGAGCGGTGTTGGTCGCCTTCTGGGGGCTCGAGACCGACTTCGGCTCCGATCTCGGCAAGTATCGCGCCCCGAACTCGGTGGCGACGCTGGCCTACGACTGCCGCCGCGCCGAGATGTTCCGCACCGAGTTGACCGGTCTCCTGAAGGTCGTCGAACGCGGCGATCTCGCGCCCGATCAGATGATCGGCGACTGGGCCGGCGAACTCGGCCATCTGATGTTCTCGCCGCACGACTACGCCCGCTACGGCACCGACTTCGACGGCGACGGCCGGGCCGACGTGATCCACTCGATCCCCGACGCGATGGCGTCCGGCGCGGCCTTCCTGCAGGCGCTCGGCTGGCGGCGCGGCGAACCGTGGCTGGAGAGCGTGCGGGTGCCCGAGGAGATGGACTGGTCGAAGGCCGATCCGGAGGTTCGGGCGTCGCGGGCCGATTGGGCGCGGGCCGGAGTGCGGGCGGTCGACGGCTCGGCGCTTCCCGGCGGCGGGCCGCAGGCGTGGCTGTGGCTGCCGATGGGGCGCAACGGTCCGGCCTTCCTCGCCTATCCGAATTTCGACGTCTATCTCGGCTGGAACAAGGCGATGGTCTACGCCACCACGGCGGCCTATTACGCCGACCGTCTCGCCGGAGCCCCGCCCTTGGCGCGAGGGCGCGGCGGCGTCACGCCGCTCTCCTCCGACGAGGTCCGGCGGCTGCAGTCGCTGATGGTCCAGCGCGGCTTCTCCGACGAGGAGCCGGACGGGCGGATCGGCCAGGCGACCCGCATCGCGGTGCGCAAGGCGCAGATGGCGGTCGGTCTGCCGGCGGATTCTTATCCGGACAAGGCACTGCTGGCGGCGCTGTCGCGCTGAAACGAGGCGCGGATCGCCCGCGGCGGAACGACGCGGGATGATTTTCGGGGCGGCGAACAGGGATCGATCGCGGCATGGACGGACGGGAAGGCGGGCTCAGGCCGGCGGTGTTCTTCGATCGCGACGGGGTGCTCAACGTCGATCACGGTTACATCGGCTCGGCGGAGCGGTTCGAGTGGATACCGGGGGCGCGGGAGACGGTGCGACTGGCGAACGACCTCGGGCTTCTCGTCTTCGTCGTCACCAACCAGTCGGGGATCGCGCGCGGCTACTACTCCGAGGACAATCACCACGCCTTGCACGACCACATCGATCGCGAATTGGCGGCGGTCGGGGCGCACATCGACGATCAACGTTATTGCCCGTATCTGCCGACCGCCGAGGTCGAGGCCTATCGGCGCGACAGCGACTGGCGCAAGCCGGGGCCGGGCATGTTGCTCGATCTGATCGATCATTGGCCGGTCGATCGGGCGCGGAGCCTGATGATCGGCGACAAGCCGAGCGACCTCGAGGCGGCGAGGGCCGCCGGCATCGCCGGCCATTTCTTCGACGGCGGCGATCTGCTCGTCTACGCACGTCCCTTGCTCGAGGCGATCGCGGCCTGAGCCTACGGCGTCATCGTCCTCCGGCGACCTCGACGAGCGGCGCGGCGGTGACCGACGTCGGCTGTTGGAACGGATTTCCCTGCATCAGCACGATCGCCGCGGTCGGCGCGGCGGCGGCGGCGAACAACAGGATGGCGGCGAAGGCGGCGCGGTCGTTTTCGACGTGGACGATCGCCACCGACAGCATGGTGACGAAGCCGAGGAAGGCCATTCCCAACCATTTCAGCGGGTTGACGTGGGTCTGGCTGAGCGAAACGCGGCGGGCCCTGGCCTCGCGCACGGTCGCGACCTCCTCCAACATGCGGGCGTGGACCGCCGGCCCCAACCGCTCGGAGAGATCGCGGGCGGCGACGACGGCGAGCAGGTGATCGAGCGTGGCGGCGGTTTCGGGCGAGGAACGGCGTCTCGCGAGCAACGGCCACTCGGTCTGCGACGCCGAGGCGGCGTAGGCGCGCGCCGCCGTCGCGATCTCGTCGCGCCGGGCGTCGTCGAGCCCTTGCGCCAGCGCGACGAGCGAGCGCAAGCCGTCGGCTTCCCGGGTGACGGCGTCGACGGCGCGGTCGTGGGCGTTCCAGGTGTCGTTGCCGAGAAAGGCGAGGGTGAGCGCGAAGAGCACCCCGACGATGTTGATGAAGGGCGGGGCGACGCCGGCATAGACGCGCAGGCGGGCGCCGTGTTCGGGATCGCGCAGGCGCCCGATCAACACCGCCGAAGCGGCGAACGTGCCGATCAGGGCGATCCCGGCGAGGCCCCAATGGTCCCAAGCCGCCCAATCCCATGCCGCCATCGCCGATTTCTCCTCCACCCGGATCATCTTCGCGCCGAAAATCGTCGGGCGTCGATACGCGCTCGCCCCGAGGCGCCGACGGAGGGGCGTCGACGAGCCCTCCGTAAAAATAATTATCCACAGGCGCGGAGCGCGGTTTTCGGGGATTCGGCGAGGGAAGGGGACGAATTCTCCCCCGAGGCGATGAAGTTTTTGCGACGCGGGTGTTGACGCCCCGGTCGGGTCCGCCTATAAACCGGTCCAACGACGGCGGCGACGCTGCCGACGACGAAATCCTTCGCTCCGGCGGACGGGTTGGTGGCCTTGAAAAAGGGACTTGCCAAGCGGTTCGA
>JAAYVT010000267.1 GCA_012517025.1 Phyllobacteriaceae bacterium
CTGCCGCCTGCTGGTCGCCGAACCGTGGCACCAGAGCTTCCGCGTCGTCGACGCCTTCTCCCGCATCGTCCGGCTCGGCGAGGGCCTGTCGAAGAGCGGGCGGCTGTCGGAGGCGGCGCAGGAACGCGCCATCGAGGCGCTCCGGGTCTGTCACGGCAAGCTGCAGGCGCGCGGCATCGTCCGTTCTCGCCTCGTCGCCACCGAAGCCTGCCGGGCGGCGGAGAACGGCGAGGCCTTCCTCGACCGCGTCCGCCGCGAGGCCGGGCTGCGGCTGGAGATCCTGACCCGCGAGACCGAGGCCCGCCTCGCCGTCGCCGGCTGCGCCAATCTGATCGATCGCTCCGCCGAGGGCGTGCTGCTGTTCGACATCGGCGGCGGCTCGTCGGAGCTGGTGTGGCTCGACTTCTCGGAAGGGGCGCGGCGCGGCGGCGACCCCACCCGCCACATCCGCGCCTGGACGTCGCTGCCGGTCGGGGTGGTGACGCTGTCGGAACGCCACGGCGGCGTCGCCGTCGGTCGCACGGTGTTCGAGGACATGGTCGCCGACGTCGGCGAGCTGCTCGCCGAACACGCCGATTGGCGCGATCTCGACGCCATGATCGTGCCCGAGCGCTGGCACATGCTCGGCACCTCCGGCACCGTGACGACCCTCGCCGGTGTGCATCTCGGCCTGCCGCGCTATGATCGCCGCCGCGTCGACGGCACCTGGCTCGCCGACGACGAGGTCGGGCGGATGATCGACCAGTTGCTCGCCATGGACTTCGCCGACCGCGTCGCCAACCCTTGCATCGGTGGCGACCGCGCCGACTTGGTGCTCGCCGGCTGCGCCATCCTGGAGGCGATCCGCCGGCGTTGGCGCTGCGATCGGTTGCGGGTCGCCGATCGGGGCCTGCGCGAGGGCATGTTGACGGAACTGATGATCGGCGACGGCGTGTGGCGGCGCGGCAACCGCTGGCCGCGACGCGGCTGATCGAGAGGGAAGGAAACAGACGTGAGCGACGAGCACGGCTCCGGAGATCACGGCGCGCCGCGCGCCCTGAAGGTCAAGGTGAAGACGGCCAAGCGCCGCACCGCCTCCTCGAACCGTTGGCTGCAACGCCAGTTGAACGACCCCTACGTCGTCCGGTCGAAGAAGGAGGGCTGGCGCTCGCGGGCCGCCTACAAGTTGATCGAGATCGACGACAAGTACCATCTGCTGAAGCCCGGCAACCGCGTCGTCGACCTCGGCTGCGCGCCGGGCGGCTGGTGTCAGGTGGCGGCGCAGCGGGTGAAGTCGACCGACGAGAGCCCGCGCGTCGTCGGCATCGACTATCTCGAGATGGGCGGCGGCCCCGGCGCGATCTTTCTGCAGAAGAACTTTCTCGACGACGACGCGCCCGACGCGTTGGTCGCGGCGTTGGGCGGCGAGAAGGCCGACGTCGTGCTCTCCGACATGGCGGCGCCGGCGACCGGCCACAAGAAGACCGATCACCTCAAGATCATGCATCTGTGCGAGGTGGCGATCGACTTCGCCCGTTCGGTGCTGCGGCCGGGCGGACACTTCCTCGCCAAGGTGCTGCGCGGCGGCACCGAGAACGAGCTTCTGACCAATCTGAAGCGCGACTTCGCGCAGGTGATGCACATCAAGCCGCCGGCGAGCCGCGCCGATTCGTCCGAGCTCTACGTCATCGCCAAGGGCTTCCGCGGCGCGGTCGAGGACCTCGGTCTCGCCGAGGACGGCGATCCGCGCGACACCCACGCCTGGATGCCGCCGCTGAAGGACGCCTGAGTCCGAACGACATCGGGCGCCCGACGGGGCGCCCGTTTTCGTTCGTGGAAGGGCAGGGGTCAGCGCGCCTCGACCCAGCAGATCCGCTGCGAGCCGACGTAGCGTTCGTGGTGATCGTACCGATCCTGCCAGCCGCACACCGTGTGACGGCCCGGCCCGGCGTAGGGCAGGCCGAGTTCGGAGACCGCGACCCGCGTGCCCGGACGCCCCGGCACCCAGCCGTTGCGGCCGCGTTGCCACCCCGGTCGGCCGACGTAGCGCACCGAGGCGCCGGCCGGAAACGTGCGCATGTCGCCGGGCGCTTCGCGGCCGTCGCCGAAGACGCCGAAGCCGAGACCCACGCCGACCCCGGCGAAGAGACCGATGCCCTCCGCCCGCGCCGGCCCGGAGATCACCGCCGCGCCGATCGCCGCCATCGCCCCGATCACCAGTATCGATTTCTGAAACATGCCGCCTCCGCCGTCTCGCGTTCGCTTCCCGGCAAGCATGCCGCGCATCGCCGACGATCCGGTTTACGCAAGGTCCGCAGCGGTGATCCGGCCCGTCTTTCACACGCGAGGGTGAACGCTCGGCTGCGGACATCGGTCGAATTCGATCGATCCGTGACGGCGTGTCGTGGCAAAATGGCACCGTGTTTGCTGCGTCGCAGGCGGCCCCTCCATCGTCGGGAACGCGACATGACCGTCCCTCCGCTCGAAGACCTCGTCCTCGGCCTGCCCGAGATCGACGACGACCACGCCGAATCGATCGCCCTGTGGACGGCGGCGCGCGACGCCGGCCCGGCGGAGTTCGGCACCCGGCTCGCCGCCTTCGTCGAGCATCTCGCCGCCCATTTCGCCCGCGAGGAAACGTTGATGCGACGCATCGCCTACAAGGAGATCGTCCATCACCGGGCCGAGCACGCCCGGGTGGTCGTCGAGGGCCGGCGGTTCGCGGCGCAGGCGATGGGCGGGCGCACCATGATGGCGCGCGCCTGGGCGACCGACTGGGTGCCGGACTGGTATCGCCGCCACGTCCTGATGTTCGACTCGGAGGTGGCGCGGGTGGCGAAGGCGGCCGGCGCGGCGTGAGCCCGGAGCCGCCCCACATCCTGTGCATGCCGGCTTCCCGGCCGCGACATTTCGCGTCTCTCTTTCCACCTCGTCATTTCCGTGTTATCAGCCGCCGCCAACTCCGATGAACGACAAATCGGAACCGGCCGCGGGAGCCCACCCGCCCGCAGCCGGTCCTTTCGCATTTCGAAGAGGACGTTGGCCGATGGCGACCTTCTACGTACCCGCCCATTCTCCCGAAGCTCTGACCTTCGACGACGTGTTGCTGTTGCCCGGCCACTCCGAGGTCATGCCCGGTCAGGTCGACATCCGTTCGCGCGTCACCAAGGAGATCGAGCTCAACCTGCCGATTCTCTCCTCCGCCATGGACACCGTCACCGAGGCGCGCCTCGCCATCGCCATGGCGCAGGCCGGCGGCATCGGCGTCATCCATCGCAACATGGAGCCGGACGAGCAGGCCGAGCAGGTCCGTCAGGTCAAGAAATTCGAGAGCGGCATGGTGGTGAACCCGATCGTCATCGGGCCCGACGCCACCCTCGCCGACGCGCTGGCGTTGATGTCGCGCTTC
Source organism: Phyllobacteriaceae bacterium (assembly GCA_012517025.1). GTDB lineage: Bacteria > Pseudomonadota > Alphaproteobacteria > Rhizobiales > Ancalomicrobiaceae > Pinisolibacter. The sequence continues at coordinate 3,389 of JAAYVT010000267.1, forward strand.
AAGATCTCCGGCATCCCGGTGGTCGAGGAGGGCGGCATCGGCGGCTCGCACCTCGGCCGGCTGGTCGGCATCCTGACCAACCGCGACGTCCGCTTCGCCTCCAACCCCGATCAGCGCGTCTACGAGCTGATGACGCGGGAGAACCTCGTCACCGTGAACGAGGGCGTCAATCAGGAGGAGGCCAAGCGCCTGCTCCACAAGCACCGCATCGAAAAGCTGCTGGTGGTCGACGAACACTATCGCTGCACCGGCCTCGTCACCGTCAAGGACATC
>JAAYVT010000268.1 GCA_012517025.1 Phyllobacteriaceae bacterium
CCATCCCTCGGCGATCGTCGAGGACGGCGCCACGCTCGGCGCCGACGTCGAGATCGGCCCCTTCTGCGTGGTCGGCCCGGAGGTCGTCCTCGGCGACGGCGTGAAGCTGGTCAGCCACGTCGCCGTCGCCGGCAAGACAGAGATCGGGGCCGAGACCAAGATCTTTCCCTTCGCCTCGATCGGCCATCCGCCGCAGGACCTCAAGTACCACGGCGAACAGAGCCGCGTGGTGATCGGCGCACGGACCACCAGCCGCGAGCAGGTGACGATCAATCCCGGCACCGAGGGCGGCGGGATGATCACCTCGGTCGGCGACGACTGCCTGATCATGGTCGGGGCGCACGTCGCCCACGACTGCCGGGTCGGCGATTTCGTCATCCTGGTCAACAACGCCACGCTCGCCGGCCACGTCCACGTCGGCGACCACGCCATCCTCGGCGGCCTGTCGGCGGTGCATCAGTGGGTGCGGATCGGCCCGCATGCCTTCCTCGGCGGCCTGTCCGGGCTCGAGAACGACCTCATCCCCTACGGCTCGGCGATCGGTGATCGCGCCCGGCTCGGCGGCCTCAACATCGTCGGGCTGAAGCGGCGGGGCTTCGAGCGCGACAGCATCCACAAGCTGCGCGCCGCCTATCGCATGCTGTTCTCGGAAGAGGGCACGCTGATGGAGCGGGTCGAGGACGTCGCCGCCATGTTCGCCGACGAGCCGTTGGTGATGGAGGTGGTCGACTTCATCCGCGCCGGCGGCGATCGGCGCGTCTGCATGCCGCGGTGAGGCGATGAGCGGAGACGCCCGTCGCCCCGCGACGTCTCCCGAGCCTCTGGTGATCCTCGCCGGCGGCGGCCGCTTTCCGGTGCTGGTGGCCGAGGCGGCGCGCGCGGCGGGGCGTCCTGTCACCCTCGCCGGCATTCGCGGCGAGGCCGATCCGGCGATCGAGGCCTTCGATCACGTGTGGATCGGACGCGGTCACGTGTCGCGACTGATGCGTCTGGCGCGTGCCCGCCGGGCCCGCGATCTGGTGATCGTCGGCGGCATGAAAGAGCGGCGGATGCCGCGCTTCTCCGAGATCGATCTCGTCGATCTGCTGGTGGTGCTGCGCCACTGGCGTCTGCTCACCCACGGCGAGGACGGCATCCTGCGCCGGATTGCCCGTCTGTTCGAAGCGCGGGGCCTGCGCGTCGTCGGCGCCGGCGAGGCCGCGCCCGGCCTGCTGATGCCGGCGGGTGCGCTCGGGCACGTCGTCCCCGATGCCGCCGCCCGCGCCGCGATAGCCGCCGGCGTCGACGCCGCGACCCGACACGGGCGCGGCGATCTCGGCCAGGGGGTGATCGTGGTCGGTGAAACGGTGGTCGCGAAAGAAGGGTGGGCGGGCACCGACGCCATGCTCGCCGCCTTCGCCGCCGAGCCGAAGCCGGTCGACGCGCCGGCCGTGCTGGTCAAATGCCCGAAGCCGATCCAGGATTTGCGCCTCGACATGCCGGCGATCGGCCCGGAGACGGTGCGCGCCGCCGCCGCCGCCGGTCTTTCCGGCATCGCGGTGATGGCGGGGGCGACGCTGGTCGCCGATCGCGCCGATCTCGTCGCCGCCGCCGATGCCGCCGGACTGTTCGTCTGGGGCGTCGCGAAGGAACAAGGGGGTACGGCCGCATGAGCGATCCCGCCGCCCCGGTCCGTGTCTTCCTGGTCGCCGGCGAGCCGTCCGGCGATCTCCTCGGCGCGCGTTTGATGCAGGGGCTCGCCGCCGCGCTCGGCGACCGCGTCGCCTTCTCCGGCGTCGGCGGGCCGGCGATGACGGGGGAGGGGCTTTCGAGCCTGTTTCCGATCGCCGACATCGCGGTGATGGGCATCGGCCCGGTGCTGCGGCGACTGCCGCTGATCCTGCGGCGCATCCGCGAGACGGCGGAGGCGGCGATCGCCGCGCGGCCGGACGTGCTGGTGTTGATCGACAGCCCGGATTTCTGTCACCGCGTCGCGGCGCGGGTGCGCGAGGCGCGTCCCGATCAGAAAATCGTGCTCTACGTCTCGCCGACGGTGTGGGCCTGGCGGCCCGGACGGGCGCGCAAGATCGCGCGGTTCACAGACCGGCTGCTGGCGCTGCTGCCGTTCGAGCCGGCCGCCCACCGGGTGCTCGGCGGACCGCCGACCGCCTATGTCGGCCATCCCTTCGTCGAGCGCGTCGCCGCCGTCCGCCCCGAGGGTGGGCGCCGTCTGCCGGCGCCGGGCGAGCGGCCGCTGCGCCTGCTGGTGCTGCCCGGCAGCCGCCGGTCGGAAGTGTCGCGGCTGATGGCGGTGTTCGGCGAGGTGGTCGGGCGGATCGCCGCCGACCATCGCGGGCTCGAGGTTGTGATCCCGGCGGTCGAGCACGTCCGCGCCGAGATCGCGGCGCGCAGCGCCGACTGGCCGGTGCGGCCGATCCTCGTCACCGGTGAAGCGGAGAAGTTCCGCGCCTTCCGCGAGGCCGACGCGGCGCTCGCCGCTTCCGGCACGGTGACGCTGGAATTGGCGCTCGCCGGATTGCCGATGGTCGCCTGCTATCGGCTCGACTTCATCGGTCGGCTGTTGAAGCACGTCCTCGACATCCCGAAGGCGGTTCGCCCGATCGTCAAGGTGCGTTCGGCACTGCTGCCGAACCTGATCCTCGGCGAGAAGGCGGTGCCGGAGTTCATCGACGAGGACTGCACCGCGGACCGCATCGCCCCGGCGCTCGCCGCGTTGCTGGTCGAGGGCGAGGCGCGCGATCGTCAGATCGCCGCCTTCGCCCGCGTCGAGGCGATCATGCGGCAGGGTCTCGCCGAGACGCCGGGGGCGACCGCGACGCGGATCGTCCTCGACGTCCTGGCCGAGCCGTCGGTCACGGACCGGTGACGACGGCGGTGCCCGGCGCGCCGCCCCATTCGGTCCACGAGCCGTCGTAGAGCGCCAGCCGGTCGCGCGGCACGCCGAGGCTCTCCAGCGCCAGCCACAGGATCGCGGCGGAGACACCGGAACCGCAGGAGGTGACGATCGGCTTTTCGAGATCGACCGCCGCGAAGGCAGCCGTCACCGTCGCCGGATCGGCGAGGCGGCCGTCGGCGACGACGGTCGCGAAGGGCACGTTCAGCGCCCCCGGCATGTGGCCGGCCCTGAGCCCGGGACGCGGTTCGGCCACTTCGCCGCGGAAGCGGGCCGGTCCGCGCGCGTCGACCACCGCCGCCGAGCCGTCGGAGAGCACGGCCGCGACGGCGGCGAGATCGGCGATGCGGGTGGCGTCGACGGTCGGGGTGAAGGTCGCGGGGGTGGGCGCGGTCGGCGCGGAGGTGTCGAGGGGACGACCCTCCGCCTTCCACTTCGGCAGGCCGCCGTCGAGGATGCGGACGTTCGTCGCGCCGTAGACCGTGAGGTTCCACCATACGCGCGGCGCCGAAAAGAGCCCTGCGCCGTCGTAGACGACGATCTCGGCGTCGTCGGCGATCCCGAGCGCGCCGACGGCTTCGGCGAAGGCCTCGGCCGAGAGCAACATGTGCGGCAGGTCGGTCGACCGGTCGGCGAGGGCGTCGATGTCGAAGTGGACGGCGCCGGGGATGCGCTCGGCCGCCCATTCGGCGCGGCCGGAGCGGTTTTCCGCCGGCATGTACCAAGAGGCGTCGACGATGGTGAGACCGGGGGCGCCGAGGTGGGCGGCGAGGTCTTCGGTGGAGACGAGCAGGCGGGAACGATCGGTCATCGTGGGGCGTCCTCGGAGGCTGAAGAGGGCCGGCGGGCTCAGACGAAACGCACGCGGACGCGGCGGTTGATCTTGCCCTTCTTCTCGACCTTGGCGATCTCGAAGCGGCCGATCTCGCCGGTCGAGCGCACGTGGGTGCCACCGCAGGGCTGGAGATCGACGGAGGCCGCCGCATCGCCGATGCGCACCAGCCGCACCCGGCCGGAGCCGCGCGGCGGGGCGACCGACATGGTCTTGACCAACTCCGGCTTGGCGTCGAGCTCGGCGTCGGTGATCCATTCGAAGGAGACCGGATGATCGGCGGCGACCAGTTCGGCGAGGCGGGCGTTGAGCGCGTCGCGATCGAGATCGGCGTCGGGGATGTCGAAGTCGAGCCGGCCTTCGTCCTCGCCGACGGAGCCGCCGGTGACCGGGAAGGGCAACACGACCGAGAGCAGGTGCAGGGCGGTGTGCATGCGCATCAGCTTGTGGCGCCGCTCCCAGTCGAGCGCCAACGTCACCTTCGTCCCCGGCTCGGGCAACGGCATGTCCTCGATCGCGACGTGGGCGATCACCGTCTTGCCGTCGTCCTCCCACACCGTGGTGGCGATGCCGGTCTCGGTGCCGTCGGCGGCGGTCATGACGCCGCGATCGCCGGGCTGGCCGCCGCCGGTCGGATAGAACAGGGTGCGGTCGAGGAGGATGCCGCCCTTCTCGCCGCGACCGATCACGGTCGCCTCGAGGGTGCGGGCGTAGGGGTCGTCGCGGAAGACGGTTGCGGTCGCGGGGAACATGACGCCTCGAATGTCGGTCTGACGAGGCGTCGATCGGATCACGATCCGGCTTGGAAGGGAACCTCGAATTCCGCACGGCGGAAGAGCCATTGCGGCACCGGCAGGCCCTTCTCGGCGAGGAAGGTCGGGTTCCACAGCTTCGAGAGATAGCGGGCGCCGGGGTCGGCGAGCACCGTGACGATGGTGTGTCCCGGGCCCATCTCCCGCGCCAGCCGGATCGCGCCGGCGACGTTGACGCCGCTCGAGCCGCCGAGCACCAAACCTTCGTGATGGGCCAGATCGAACAGAACCTCGAGCGCCTCCGCGTCGGAGATGCGATAGGCGCGATCGATCGGTGCGCCTTCGAGATTGGCGGTGATGCGGCCCTGGCCGATCCCCTCGGTGATCGACGAGCCTTCCGCCTTCAGGACGCCGTGGGCGTAGTATTCGTAGAGCGCCGCCCCGTGCGGATCGGCGAGCGCGATCGTCACCTTCGGGTCGTGCGCCTTGAGGCCGAGGCCGACGCCGGCGAGCGTGCCGCCGGAGCCGACGGCGGCGACGAAACCGTCGATGCGACCGCCGGTCTGGGCCCAGATCTCCTGCGCCGTGCCCTCCTCGTGGGCGCGGCGGTTGGCGACGTTGTCGAACTGGTTGGCCCAGATCGCGCCGTTCGGCGAGGTCGCCGCCAGCTTCTCGGCCAAGCGGCCGGAGAGCTTCACGTAGTTGTTCGGGTTCTTGTAGGGCGCCGCCGGTACCTCGACGAGATCGGCGCCGGCGAGACGCAGCGCGTCCTTCTTTTCCTGCGACTGGGTCTCGGGAATGACGATCACGGTGCGGAAGCCCAGCGCCGAGGCGACCAGGGCGAGGCCGATGCCGGTGTTGCCGGCG
>JAAYVT010000269.1 GCA_012517025.1 Phyllobacteriaceae bacterium
TGCTTGTCGTTCAGGGCATCGGTCATCGGAGTGGCGATGAAGCCCGGCGCGACGCAGTTGACGGTGATGTTGCGGCTCGCCACTTCCTGGGCGAGCGACTTCGACATGCCGATCATGCCGGCCTTGGCGGCGGCATAGTTGCCCTGCCCCGGGTTGCCGGTGACGCCGACCACCGAGGTGATCGAGACGATGCGGCCGGCGCGGCGCTTCATCATGCCCTTCAGGCAGGCGCGCGACAGGCGGAAGGTCGAGCCGAGGTTGACCTCCAACACCTGATCCCACTCCTCGTCCTTCATGCGCATGAAGAGATTGTCGCGGGTGATGCCGGCGTTGTTGACCAGGACGTCGAGGCGACCGAACTTCGCCTCGACGGCGGGCACCAGCGCGTCGACCGAGGTGCGGTCGGAGAGATTGCAGACGAAGATCTCGGCGCGCTCGCCGAGCTTCGCCTTCAACTCCGCCAACACCGCCTCGCGGGTGCCGGAGAGGGCGAGGGTGGCGCCGCGGGCGTGCAGCGCCTCGGCGATCGCCGCGCCGATGCCGCCGGTCGCGCCGGTGACGAGGGCGACCTTGCCGGTCAGATCGAACATGGGGCTTCTCCTCGAAAGGCGGTTGCGGGGCGACCTCAGACGAGGTCGACCACCATCTTCTCGACGTCCACGGGGGTGCCGACGGCGACGCCCTCGACCCCGTCGACGATGCGCTTGACCAAGCCGGTCAGGACCTTGCCGGAGCCGATCTCGTAGAGACGGGTCACGCCGTGGGCGGCGAGCCAGCGCACGCTCTCGCGCCAGCGCACGGTGCCGGTCACCTGCTCGACCAGCCGACGACGGATCTCGTCGGGATCGGAGATCGGGGCGGCGAGCACGTTGGCGACCACCGGCACCACCGGGCGGTGGAGATCGACCTTCGCCAGCGCTTCGGCCATGGCGTCGGCGGCCGGCCGCATCAAGGCGCAATGGAAGGGGGCGGAGACGTTCAGCATCATCGCCCGCTTGGCGCCGCGACCCTTGGCGATCTCGACCGCGCGTTCGATCGCCGCCTTGGCGCCGGAGACCACCACCTGACCGTCGGCGTTGTCGTTGGCGGTCTGACAGACCTGCCCCTGCGCGGCCTCCGCCGCCACCGCGACGGCGTCGTCGAAGGAGAGGCCGAGCAGCGCCGCCATGGCGCCCTCGCCGACCGGCACCGCGGCCTGCATGGCGCGACCGCGAATCTTCAGAAGCCGCGCGGTGTCGGCGATCGAGAGCGCGCCGGCGGCGGCGAGCGCGGAATATTCGCCGAGCGAATGACCGGCGACGAAGGCGGCGTCACGGGCGACCGAGACGCCCTTCTCCTCGAGCACGCGCAGCACCGCCAGCGAGACGGCCATCAGCGCCGGCTGGGCGTTCTCGGTCAGGGTCAGCTCGGCGTCCGGGCCTTCCCACATCAGCGTGGAGAGCTTCTGGCCGAGCGCGTCGTCGACTTCGGCGAAGACCTCGGCGGCGGTCGGGAAAGTCTCGGCCAGGGCCTTGCCCATGCCGACGGCTTGGGACCCCTGTCCGGGAAAGGTGAAGGCAATGGTCATGTGTGGGCGCTCGCTCGTTCGTGACCGTCTGTGGCGTCGAAACGGCAGAGAGCGCCTGAGGCTGAGCGAGTCAAGAGGAACGCGCCGTCGAACCCGGGTCCGGCACGGCGAACATGGCGCGCGGCCCGTTTCGAGAGACTCTTTTCCCCGCCTAACTTTCCGTTACGTAATTACAACCCGCTCCATCGTTTCGAAATGCCATCCAACATCCGATTGCAAGTGAAATTTCAAATCATCGTCTCATCGATATGCAGTTTTCAGAATTATGGCCCCGAAATCACAATAACCAGATTCAGTCACAACCTTCATCTCGCACGTTTGGCGCGCGTGACACTTTCTACCGAAGTCGGAATTTGGGATGCGACTGTGCCTCCGACACGACGACTGTAACACTTCGTCAACCCGAGCCTCCGAATCTCCTCAACAAGCGAGATCCGCGTGGGAAGGTGGAACACATGAACATCCATTCGATCGGTCTGAGAATCGTCGGTCTGTCGACGGTGTGTGTGTTGGCGGCCACCGGAGGTCTGCTCGGCTACGGGTTGGTGGCTCAAGAAAGCCGCAACGCCGAAGTCTCGGGCGACGTCGGACGACTGCTCGATCAGACGGGGCGCGAATCCCTGGAGCGTCTGGCGTCGACACAGGCGGCGCGCATCCGCGCCGAGGTCGACAGCGCCTTCTTCGCGGCGCGCGGCATGGCGCGGTCGCTCGAGGTGGTCGCCCAGTCGGAGGACGCCGGCGGCTCGCCGCGCCTCGAGCGGCGGCGGCAGCTCAACGACATGCTGGTGCGGGTGCTGAAGGACAATCCGCGCTTCAACGGCACCTACAGCGCCTGGGCGCCGAACGCCCTCGACGGCGACGACTTCGGCAACGCCGGCAAGACCAAGGTCGGCTCCGACGAGACCGGGCGGGCGTTGCCTTACTGGACGCGCGACGCCAACGGACGGATCGCGCTGCAGCCGCTCGTCGAATACGACAGTTCCGACCGCCATCCCAACGGCCTGATCAAGGGCGGCTGGTATCTCGGGCCGGAGAAGACCGGGAAGGAGAGCATCCTGGCGCCGCTGCCCTACGTGGTGCAGGGCAACGCGGTGTTCCTGGCGACGATGTCGGTGCCGATCACCGATGGAAAGCGTTTCCTCGGCGTCGCCGGCGCGGACTTCGACCTCGCTTTCGTCCAGAAGCTGGCGCAGGACGTCAACGCTTCGGTCTACGGCGGCAAGGGCGCCGTCACCATCGCCAGCAGCAGCGGTCTGGTGATCGCCTCCTCGGCCCATCCCGGCGCGATCGGCGGACCGCTGGCGGCGGCCGATCCGCGCGCCAATGACGACGCCGAGACCCTGCGGACCGGCAAGCCCGCCGTCCTCCTCGACGAGGCGACGGATCGCCTGAAGGTGTTCTCGCCGATCGAGCTCGGCCGCACCGGCGACCACTGGTCGGTGGTGATCGAGGAGCCGCGCAGCGTCGTCATGGCGGAAGCCGCGGCGCTCGGTGCCAAGCTCTCCAGTCGCGCCACCTCCGACCTCAACACTCAGATCGTCGTGGCGATCGGCATCGCGCTCGCCGGCATCGCCGCGATGGCGCTGGTCGGGCGCGGCATCGCCACCCCGATCCGCCGGCTCACCGACGCGCTGGAGCGCATGGCGGGCGGGCAGACGCTGGCGAAGATCGACGGCGCCGACCGCCGCGACGAGATCGGCGAGATTGCCCGCGCGGTCGACCGCATCCGCGTGCTCTCCGAAGAAGAAGCTTCGCGCAAGGCGCACGCCGAGGACGCCGAGCGGCATCGCCGCGAGGCCGAGCGGCGGGCCACCATGGGCCGTCTCGCCGAGGAGTTCGAGCGGACGATGGGCCAGGTGGTGGGCGGCGTGGCGCGGGCGGCCGAGCATCTGCGCGGTGCCTCCGACGTGATGTCGAACGCCACCACCCGGGTGCAGGCGCAGTCGACGCAGGCGTCGCAGACCTCCGAAGAGGCCTACGGCAACGTCGAGACCGTCGCTTCGGCGGCGGAGGAGCTGACCTCGTCGATCGGCGAGATCAAGCGGCAGGTCGACGAATCGGCCCGCGTCGCGGCCGGCGCCGTGGTCGATGCCGAGGTCACCGCCTCGCAGGTCCGCGAGCTCTCGACCGCCGCCAACAAGATCGGCCTGGTGGTCGACCTGATCTCCAACATCGCCGGTCAGACCAACCTGCTCGCCCTCAACGCCACCATCGAGGCGGCGCGCGCCGGCGAGGCGGGCCGCGGCTTCGCCGTGGTGGCCACCGAGGTGAAGCAGCTCGCCGATCAGACCGCCAAGGCGACCAACGAGATCGCCGCGCAGATCGGCGAGATCCAGACCTCCACCCAGGCGTCGGCCACCGCCATCGTCGGCATCACCACGACGATCGAGAAGATGAACAAGATCGCCGCCGCGATCGCCGGCGCCGTCGACCAGCAGGGCATGGCGACCCGCGAGATCGCCCACAACATCACCCAGGCGGCCGAAGGCACCCGTCAGGTGAGCGGCAACGTCTCCACCATCGATCGCGAAGTCAACGAGGCGACCGAGGCGGCCGGCGTGGTGCTGCGGTCGAGCGAGGAACTGGTCGGACAGGCGAAGACCCTGCGCGACGTCCTCGATCGCTTCCTGGAAACCGTGCGCGCGGCTTGAGCTCCCCGCGACGCGCACGTACCGACGGGCCGGCCGGAGAAATCCGACCGGCCCGTCGCCGTTCGTGGGGGGGGGGGGTGCGAGAATTCGTCGGAACCGCACGAGCGTCGTTCTTCTTCCGCAATCGACGGAATATGATGGGGGCTCGTGCATCGCCGAGAGCCGGAGCCAACCCATGTCGTTGCCGACCGACCATCCTCGTCTCGCCAAACGTCCCTACAGTCAGGGCGAGCTCGTCGCCGACGGCGTCGTGCACGGTCTGGCGCTGATCGGCGGAATCATCGCCTTCCCGGTGCTGTTCGGCCGGATCGTGGCGCAGGGGGCGACCGCCGACGGGGTGGCGCTCGCGGTCTACGCGGCGACCTTCTTCCTGATGTTCGGCTTCTCGCTCGCCTACAACATGACGCCGCCGTCGCAATTGAAGTGGCTGCTGCGGCGCTTCGACCATTCGGCGATCTATCTGATGATCGCCGGCACCTACACCGCGCTGCTCGCCCGGCTCGACGACCGGGCGTGGGCGTGGGGGTTGATCTCGACGGTGTGGATCGGCGCGCTCGGCGGCGGCGCGGTGAA
>JAAYVT010000270.1 GCA_012517025.1 Phyllobacteriaceae bacterium
CGGGTCGACATCGGCGCTCAGATCACCGGCGTCGTCGAACGCGTGCCGGTCGACGAGGGTCAGACGGTGAAGCGCGACCAGATCCTGGTCAAACTCGAGGACGCCGAGGCCCGCAGCGCCGTCGCCGCCGCCGAGGCGGCGCTCGCCCAGGCGAGCGTCCGCGTCACCCAGATCGCCGAGGTCGCCCTGCCGGTGGCCCGCGAGACCCTCGCCCAGGCCGACGCCAACGTGTTGAACGCCCAGGCCGCCTTCGACCGCGTCGACAAGCTCAAGGCGACCGGCTTCGCCACCCAGTCGCAGGTCGACGACGCCCGCAAGACCCGCGACGTCGCCCTCGCCCAGCAACGCTCCGCCCGCTTCCAGGTCCAGACCAACGACGCCGGCGGCACCGACCGGGTGATGGCCGAAGCCGCGCTGCGTCAGGCCGCCGCCAACGTCGCCGCCGCCCGCACCCGCCTCGCCTACACGGTGATCGATTCGCCCGCCGACGGCGTGCTGATCGCCCGCAACGTCGAGCGCGGCGACGTCGTCCAGCCCGGCAAGGTGCTGATGACGCTGTCGCCGGCCGGCGAAACCCAGATCGTGGTGCAGATCGACGAGAAGAACCTCGCCCTGCTCGCCCCCGGCGAGAAGGCCTTCGTCTCCGCCGACGCCTATCCGCGCGAGCGTTTCGCCGCCGAGCTGTTCTACGTCAACCCCGCGGTCGACCCGCAGACCGCCACCGTCCAGGTCAAGCTGCGCGTCCCCGAGCCGCCGGTCTGGGTCCGTCAGGACATGACCGTCTCGGTCGACGTCGAGGTCGCCCGCGTCGCCGGAGCCCTCGTGCTGCCGTCGAACACCGTGCGCGATCCGCTCTCCGATCGTCCCTGGGTCCTCGTCGTCGAGGACGGCCGGGCGGTGCGCCGGGCGGTGACGCTCGGCCTCGCCGGCGGCGGTCGGGTGGTGGTGGAGAAGGGCGTCGCGCCGTCGGATCGGGTGATCCCGGTGCGCGCCGCGATCATCGAGGGCGACCGGCTGCGTCCGCGCCTCTCCGCGCCGGGCGAAACCGCCCGCGCCGCGACCGAATCGGGGAGCCCCACGCCATGAGACGCTGGCTGCCGTTCGAATGGATCGCCGCGATCCGCTTCCTGCTCGAGGGCCGGATGCAGAGCCTGTTCATCGTCGCCGGCGTCACCGTCGGCGTCGGCGTGATCGTCTTCATGTCGGCGATCCTGACCGGCATGACCACCAACATGATGAAGCGCATCCTGAATTCGCAAGCCCACATCGAGCTGGTGCCCGCCGACGAGGTCGCCCGCCCCTTGCGCGGACGCGATCCGGTGATCGCGCTCACCACGGTGCAGCGCCCGACCCAACGCATCCGCTCGATCGATCAGTGGCAGTCGATCCGCGACCGCCTCGCCCGCGAGCCGGAGGTGACCCACGTCGCCGCCACCGTGTCGGGCTCGGCGCTGGCGGTGCGCGGCACCGCCTCGCGCTCGGTCACCCTGGTGGCGGTCGAGCCGGAAACCTATTTCCAGATCGTCGATCTTCCCGGCAACCTGACCGAAGGCCACGCCCGCCTCGCTTCCGACGAGGTGGTGATCGGCATCGAGCTCGCCAAGGAACTCGGCATCGCGGTCGGCGACCGCCTGCGTCTGACCGCCGCCACCGGGGCGAGCGCGACCCAGACCGTCACCGGCCTGTTCGATCTCGGCAATCGCGGCGTCAACATGCGCAACGTCTACGTCGCGCTGCGCACCGGTCAGGCGCTGCTCGGCCTGATCGGCGGCGCCACCGCGCTCGAGGTGACGCTGACCGACGTCTACGCCGCCGAGGACGTCGCCCGCGACATCCAGGCGGCGACCGCCGTCGAGGCCGACAGCTGGATCGCCACCAACGCCCAGTTCTTCACCGTGATGAAGACGCAGTTCACCTCCAACACCGCGATCCGGGTGCTGGTCGCCCTGTCGGTCGCCTTCGGCATCGCCTCGGTGCTGGTGGTCTCGGTGGTGCAACGTTCCAAGGAGATCGGCATCCTGCGCGCCATGGGGGCGAAACGCGGACAAGTGTTGCGCGTCTTCCTGATCCAGGGCGGCGTCCTCGGCCTCGTCGGTTCGCTGTTCGGCTCGGCGATGGGGATGGGATCACTGATCGTCTTCCACACTTTCATGCGCAACGCCGACGGCTCCGAATTCTTTCCTCTCGTCCTCGACGTGTCGCTGCCCGCCTGGGCGGCGGCGCTGGCGACGCTGACCGGCGTCGCCGCCGCCGCCGCGCCGGCGATCCGCGCGGCCCGTCTCGATCCGGTGGTGGCGATCCGTGGCTGACGACGTCCTGGCCCTCGCGGCCGTCACCAAATCCTTCGGCATCGGCACGCCGGTCGAGGTCGAGGTGTTGCACGGCCTCGACCTGAGGCTGACCCGCGGCGAATTCGTCGCTCTGATCGGCCCCTCCGGCTCCGGCAAGAGCACGCTCTTGAACCTGATCGGCCTGCTCGACCGCCCGACCTCCGGCGGCATCGCCCTGCTCGGCGCCGAGACCACCGAGCTCGACGACCGCGACCTGACCCGCCTGCGCGGCCGCTCGATCGGTTTCGTCTTCCAATATCATCACCTGATCTCCGCCTTCACGGCGGAAGAGAACGTGATGATGCCGATGCTTGTCGATCGCGGCTTTCCCGACGACGACATGCGCGCCCGCGCCCACGACCTGCTCGACCGCTTCCACCTCGCCCCCTGGGCCGGACAAGCGGTGACGCGGCTCTCCGGCGGCCAACAACAACGCGTCGCCATCGCCCGCGCCTTGGCGATGGATCCGGCGCTGGTGCTCGCCGACGAGCCGACCGGCAATCTCGACACCAAATCCTCCGACGTCGCCTTCGACCTGATGCGCGAGATCAATCGCGAACGCGGCACCACCTTCCTGATCGTCACCCACGACCCGCGTCTCGCCGCCCGCTGCGACCGCATCGTCGAGGTGATCGACGGCCGCATCACCTCCGATCGCCCCAATCGCGCCACCGACGGCGACGGCGTCGAACTCTCCCGCCGCTGAGCGGATGCACCGGCCGTCGCCGACCCGGCGGACGCGGACGCCCGCTTCCCGAAAGTCGGGAAAAACGCTCGCCGGAGATCTTGCCGAAGCCCCGGAACCCGTTTAGAGAATGCCCCCCGTGAGGCCTCGTGGCGGAGTGGTTACGCAGCGGACTGCAAATCCGTGTACTCCGGTTCGAATCCGGACGAGGCCTCCATCTTCCCTTCCAGAACGCCGAAACCGCCGCCGCCGAGCCGCCACGATCGTGGGCGGCGCGGGACGACGACGATCGTCGCGTTGCGAGGGAAATCGGAGCCGGCGTCGCCGCGCTCAGTGCTCGACGTCCGACCGATCGGTCGGGAAGCGGGCTCGGATCTCGCCGCTGCGCCCGACGAAGCCGCGGCATCCCGGCTTCGGCGCCAGAATCACCGCGTTCTCGAACCAGATCCCGCCCGGCGACATCCACCCGTAGGAAATGCAGCGCGGACGCAGCTCGCAGGTCCGGCAATCGGAGGAACCGACCGACCCACCGGTTTCCGCTTCGCGTACGACCGCCGACCCGATGGGAAGACGATCGGGTATGTCCGAACGACCTCGAATCATGGTTTCGAACTCCCCGCCCCGGCGACGGCCCGGATCGCGAGGGCGACCCG
>JAAYVT010000271.1 GCA_012517025.1 Phyllobacteriaceae bacterium
ATCGCCGGCGCCGACGCCAATCCCTATCTGGTGCTCGCGGCGATCTTCGCCGGCATGCTGGAGGGGTTGGAGCGCGAGATCAACCCGCCGCCGGTGATCGTGCGCAACGCCTACGACGAGCCGGCACAGCGCCTGCCCGACGCGATGGACGACGCGGTGCGCTCGTTCGAGCGTTCCGACTTCATCCGCCGGGCGCTCGGCGTCGAATATCGCTCGCTGTTCGCGCATTTGAAGAAGGCGGAAGTGGCGGCGTTCCGCGACGAGATCACCCCGCTCGAGCGGGCGACCTATCTTTGAGACGGGACTGCCCGTCATACGGGCAACCCGCCCCTCGGCGAGGGGCTGACAGGGCAATCGATGGCGGTCTAGGCTTCGCTCGTCGCGTTTCCGGCGCCGGGCGCGGTCGGAGGAGAGGACTGGGACCCATGAAGAAGCATCTCATCGCATCGGTGTTCCTCGGGACGGTCGCGGTCGCGACCGGGGCGAAGGCCGAGGACAAGGTGTTGAACGTCTACAACTGGTCGGACTACATCGATCCGACCATCCTCGACGACTTCACCAAGGAGACGGGGATCAAGGTCAAGTACGACGTCTTCGACAGCAACGAGTTGCTCGAGACCAAGCTGCTCGCCGGCAAGACCGGCTACGACGTGGTGGTGCCGTCGGGCAACTTCCTCGGTCGCCAGATCCAGACCGGCGTGTTCACTCCGCTCGACAAGTCGAAGCTGCCGAACCTCAAGTACATGTGGCCGACGGTCACCGACATCCTGGCCAAGTACGACCCCGGCAACAAGTACGCCGTCAACTACATGTGGGGCACCACCGGCATCGGCTACAACGTCGCCAAGGTCAAGGAACGCATCCCGGATGCGCCGCTGGACAGCTGGAAGCTGGTGTTCGATCCGCAGTACGTGATGAAGCTCAAGGACTGCGGCGTCATGATGCTCGACGCCCCGGACGAGATCGTCCCGGCGGTGATGAACTACCTCGGCATCGATCCGGATTCGAAGAACCCCGACGACCTCAAGAAGGCGGCGGAATACTTCAAGAAGATCCGCCCGGCGATCCGCAAGTTCCATTCCTCCGAATACATCAACGCGCTCGCCAACGGCGACGTCTGCGTGGTGGTGGGGTGGTCCGGCGACATCAAGCAGGCGGCGAGCCGCGCCGAGGACAAGAACAAAGAGATCAAGGACCCGAAGAAGAAGATCGAGATCGGCTACATCATTCCCAAAGAAGGTGCCTACATGTTCTTCGACAACTTCGTCATCCCGAAGGATGCCGAACACGTCGATGAGGCCTACACCTTCATCAACTACATGATGAAGCCGGAGGTGATCGCCAAGGCGTCGAACTTCGTCAAGTATCCGAACGGCAACTTGGAGTCGCAGAAGTTCGTCGACAAGGAGATCCTCGACGACAAGAGCATCTATCCGTCGATGGAGACGATGAAGAAGCTCTACGTCATCTCGCCGTTCGATCAGAAATCGCAGCGCGTCCTCACCACGGTGTGGCGAGAGATGAAGCGCAAGTGACGGTTCGCGGTTCGGCGAGGGGCGGTTTCGACCGCCCCTCGCTTTTTCGGGAAGGCCCGGTCGGGGGCGGCGACCGCGTTCGGCAGGTCGCGGCGCGCCCGCATCCGCCAGCGCGAGGTTCATGATGGCAAAGACACTCGGTCCGGTTCGTCGCAAATTCGCGCCGTGGGACGATCCGGCGGGAAAGCCCCTGATCGAGTTCCGCAACGTGGTCAAGCGCTTCGGTGATTTCACCGCGGTCGACGACGTCTCCCTCGGGATCTACGAGAAGGAGTTCTTCGCGCTGCTCGGTCCGTCGGGCTGCGGCAAGACCACGTTGATGCGCATGCTCGCCGGCTTCGAGCATCCGACCGAGGGGAAGATCCTGCTCGCCGGCGCCGATCTCGCCGGCAAGCAGCCCTACGAGCGGCCGGTCAACATGATGTTCCAGTCCTACGCCCTGTTCCCGCACATGAGCGTGGAGAAGAACATCGCCTTCGGTCTGGTCATGGACAAGATGCCGAAGGGCGAGATCGAGGCGCGCGTCCAGGAGATGCTGAAGCTGGTCAAGCTGGAGAAGTTCGCGACCCGCAAGCCGCATCAGCTCTCCGGCGGCCAGCGCCAACGGGTGGCGCTCGCCCGGTCGCTGGCCAAACGGCCGAAGGTGCTGCTCCTCGACGAGCCGCTCGGTGCGCTCGACAAGAAGCTGCGCGAGGAGACCCAGTTCGAACTGATGGATCTGCAGCAGCAGCTCGGCATGACCTTCCTGATCGTCACCCACGACCAGGAGGAGGCGATGACGGTGGCCGACCGGATCGCGGTGATGGATCACGGCAAGCTGATCCAGGTGGCGCCGCCCTCGGAGATCTACGAGCAGCCGAATTCGCGCTACGTCGCCGACTTCATCGGCGACATCAACATCGTCGAGGGCACCGTCACCGCGATCGAGGGGACGACCATCCGGATGGAATCCGCCTCTCCGAAAGTGTCGCTGGTCACCGACGACGATGCGGCGACCGCGGTCGGGGCGACGGCGTGGCTGGCGGTCCGGCCGGAGAAGGTGCGGATCTCGCACGACGCGCCGGCCGAGGTCGGCGTCAACGCGCTCTCCGGCGAGGTCTGGGACATCGGCTACATCGGCGACACCTCGGTCTATCACGTCAAGCTCGCCGACGGGCAGGTGTTCCGCGCCACCGTCGCCAACGTTTCCCGCACCGTCGAGCGGCCGATCGGCTGGGACGACAAGGTGTGGCTGACCTGGGCGCCGAATGCCGGCGTGGTGTTGACCGCCTGAGGGAGGGACGGAGATGAGTGCCGAGAAATCCCGAGGCGGACGCTTCCTGCTGATCGGCGTGCCCTATCTGTGGATGCTGGTCTTCTTCCTGGTGCCGTTCCTGATCGTCGCCAAGATCTCGCTGTCGACGAGCATCATCGCCCTGCCGCCCTACACGCCGGTGATCCGGACGCTCTCCGACTTCTTCTCGAAGATCGGCGAGTTCTCGTTCTTCAATTATCTGCGGTTGGTGCAGGAGAGCATCTACGTCGAGAGCTATCTGCAGAGCCTGTGGGTGGCGGCGTCGTCGACGGTGATCATGCTGTTCATCGCCTATCCGCTCGCCTACGGCATGGCGCGGGCGCCGAAGGCGTGGCGGCCGACGCTGTTGATGCTGGTGATCTTGCCGTTCTGGACGAGTTTCCTGATCCGCGTCTACGCCTGGATCGGCATCCTCGCCGACGAGGGGCTGCTCAACTCGTTCCTGATGTGGGCGGGGATCGTCGACGAGCCGATCACGTTCCTCGCCACCCAGCGTGCGGTCTACATCGGCATCATCTATTCCTACCTGCCTTTCATGGTGCTGCCGCTCTATTCGAGCCTCGAGAAGATGGACGAGACCCTGCTCGAGGCGGCGCAGGACCTCGGCTGCACGCCGTTCCAGGCGTTCTGGCGGGTGACCTTCCCGCTGTCGATCCCCGGCGTGATCGCCGGCTCGCTGTTGGTGTTCATCCCCGCCGTCGGCGAATTCGTGATTCCCGATCTGCTCGGCGGGTCCGACACGGTGATGATCGGCAAGACGCTGTGGGAAGAGTTCTTCAACAACCGCGACTGGCCGGAGGCCTCGGCGGTGGCGATCACGCTGCTGATCTTCCTGGTGGTGCCGATCGTGATCTTCCAGAACGCTCAGGAAAAGGCGCAGGAGGCGGAGCGATGAGGCGGTTCTCCTGGTTCAACGTGGTGTCGCTGACGCTCGGCTTCGCCTTCCTCTATGTGCCGATCCTCATTCTGATCGTCTATTCCTTCAATGCCGGGCGCAACGTCGCGGTGTGGTCGGGGTGGTCGACCCATTGGTACGGCGAGGTGTTTCAGGACGAGCAGCTGCTCGACGCCGCCTGGGTGACGCTGAAGGTCGGGCTGTTGTCGGCGAGCGTGGCGACGGTACTCGGCACCATGGCGGCGATCGCGCTCGCCCGGATGGGGCGTTTTCCCGGACGGCTCCTCTTCACCGGCATGGTCTACGCGCCGTTGGTGATGCCGGAGGTGATCACCGGCCTGTCGCTCTTGCTGCTGTTCGTCGCCGTCGGCTTCGATCGCGGCTTCTGGACGATCACGCTCGCCCACGTCACCTTCACCATGTGCTTCGTGGCGGTGGTGGTGCAGTCGCGGTTGGTCGGCTTCGACCGCAGTCTGGAAGAAGCGGCGATGGACCTCGGTTGCCGGCCGCTCGGCACCTTCTTCCGCATCACCCTGCCGATCATCTGGCCGGCGGTGGTGTCGGGGTGGATGCTGGCCTTCACGTTGTCGCTCGACGACCTCGTCATCGCCTCCTTCGCCACCGGACCGGGGGCGACGACCCTGCCGATGAAGATCTATTCCGACGTCCGCCTCGGCGTGAAGCCGGAGATCAACGCGGTGTGCACGCTGGTGATCGGATTGATCTCGATGGTGGTGATCGTCGCCTCGGTCCTGTCGAAGCGACAGGAAGTCGAACGCGAGCGGGCCGAGCGCGCCGCCTTCGCCGCCGGCGGCTGAGGAGAGGGAAGCCGAGGAGAGGGAAATGGTCGCGACGATCCGCATCGACGTCGAGGCGCGCCCGGCGCTCGACCAGAAGGTCGAGCCGGGCAAGCTGGTGGCGGGGACGCCGTCGACCGGCTTTCTCGCCGCCCACGACGACGAGGCGGCGGGGTTCTTCTCCGGCGTCTGGGCGTCCGAGGTCGGGGCCTGGCGGGTCGCCTACGAGGAGACCGAGCTGTGCGTGATCCTGGAGGGGCGGGCACGGCTCGTCTGCGACGACGGGACGAGCGCCGTCTACGGGCCGGGCGAGGCCTTCGTGATCCCACGCGGCTTCACCGGGGTGTGGGAGACGCTGGAGCCGCTGCGCAAGATCTACGCGGTGGTCGCCTGAGATCGGCGGGGCCGGGCCTCAGCGCACCGGC
>JAAYVT010000272.1 GCA_012517025.1 Phyllobacteriaceae bacterium
AGGCCCGCCTCGACGAAGCGCTCGGCGAAACCTTCCTCGGTGACCGAACCGACGACGGCGACGGCCTCGCCGCCGATCGCCCGGATCGCTTCGACGACTTCCGCCGCCGGATCGGCGTCGAGATCGTTGACGACGAGGCGGGCGCCTTCCGAGGCGAGTTTGAGGGCGACGGCGCGACCGATGCCGCGACCCGAGCCGGTGACGTAGGCGACCTTGCCGGAGAGTTTCGTCATGAGTCTCGTGCTGCCTTGGAGGAGGGAAGGGCGACCGTCGCGGCGCCGGCGAGTTTCTGCTCGCCGGACTGGTCGGTGACGGAGAGATCGAGGCGGGCGAGGCGTTCACCGTCGGCCTCGAGAATCTCGGCGACCCGACCGCGGCAGGTCAGCCGGTCGTGGACATGGGTGATCGCCGTGAAGCGGGTGGAGAAGCGCCGGAGCGCGCCGATCGGGAACGCATCGGTCCGCAGCCGGCCGAGATCGGCCATCACCAGCATGCCGTGCGCGAAGACGTCCGCATGGCCGGCGGCGCGGGCGAAGTCGACGTCGATGTGGATCGGGTTGTGATCGCCCGAGGCGCCGGCGAACAGCGCGAGTTGGGTGCGGCTGATCGGGGGAAGCTCGAGCGGGGCGAGCTCGTCGTCGACGGAGAGATCGAGATGTGTCACGACGCGGCTCCCCTGTTGCGGACGACCAGGACGGCGGAGAGATCGGCGACCGGCGCGCCCGCCTCGTCGGTGACGCGGGTCTCGCGGACGACGAAAGTGAGGGCGCCGCCCTTCTTCTCGTAGACGTCGGCGACCCGCTGCACGAAGGTCAGCCGCTCGCCGGCGTGCACCACCCGCCGGTAGGTGAAGCTCTGTTCGCCGTGCAGCAGATCGGCGAAGTCGATTTCCAGCCGATCGAAGAAGGCGAAGGGATCGGGCCCGTCGAACTCCATCGAGAACAGGAAGGTCGGCGGCAGGGGCAGGGCGGGATGACCCGCCGCGCGCGCCGCCGCCTCGTCGAAGAAGACCGGATCGGTCTCGCCGATCGCGCGGGCGAAGAAGCGTAGCCGCCCCGCCTCCGCGACGACCGTGAACGGCTCCATCTCGAAGCCGATGTCGGAGCGGGCGACCATGGGCTCATGCCGTCCCGTAGAGGGTGACGACGCAGGCGCCGCCGATGCCGATGTTGTGCTGGAGCGCGAACCGCGCGCCCTCGACCTGACGCGGGCCCAGGACGCCGCGCAGCTGGCCGGTCAGCTCGAAGCACTGCGCGAGGCCGGTGGCGCCGAGCGGATGGCCCTTGGAGAGGAGACCGCCGGACGGATTGGTGACGACGCCGCCGCCGTAGGTGTTGCCGCCGGAGCGGATGAAGCTCTCGGCGCCGCCTTCCGGGCAGAAGCCGAGGCCTTCGTAGGTGATCAGCTCGTTGGCGGTGAAACAGTCGTGCAGCTCGGCGACGTCGATGGCGTCCGGGCCGATGCCGGCCTCCCGGTAGACGGCGGCGGCGGCTTCCGCCGTCATGTCGTAGCCGACCACCTTCATCAGATTGCGTTCGGAGAAGGTCGAGGGCCGGTCGGTGGTCATCGCCTGGCCGAGGATCGCGACGCGCGCGTCGATGCCGTGGCGACGGGCGAACGCCGGCGAGACCACGATCGCGGCGGCGGCGCCGCAGGTCGGCGGGCAGCACTGCAGACGGGTGAGCAGGCTCGTCACCTTCGGCGAGGCCATCACCTCCTCGACGCTCACCTCCTTGCGGAAGATGGCGCGTTCGTTGTGGACCGCGTGGCGGCTCGCCTTGGCGCGGATCATCGCGAAGGCCTCGTCTGAGGTCCCCCACCGGCGCTGATGCTCGATGCCGGCACCGCCGAACATCTTCGGCGCCATCGGCACGTCGCCGTCGTAGTCGACCTCGTCGGTGAGGCGATTGAACGGCTCGAGCGGACCGGGACGATCGGTCCAATGCTCGACGAGCGCGCCGGGGCGCATCTGCTCGAAGCCGAAGGCGAGCGCGCAGTCGACCCGCCCGGAGGCGACGGCGTTGCGGGCGAGCCAGAGGGCGGAGGAACCGGTGGCGCAGTTGTTGTTGACGTTGACGATCGGGATCCCGGTCATGCCGACGCCGTAGAGGGCGCGCTGACCGCTGGTCGAATCGCCATAGACATAGCCGGCGTAGGCTTCCTGCGCCGCCTCCAGGCCGAGACCGGCGTCGGCGAGCGCGGCGCGGATCGCCTCGGCCGCCATGTCGGTATAGGCCGGGCTCTCGCTCGGCTTGACGAAACGGGTCATCCCGACCCCGGCGACCACGACATTCTCACCCATCGGACGCTGTCTCCCCGACGCGACGGGGGAGGCGGCCGACGGACGGCGACGCCCGAAGCGGCGCGCGCCTTCCTTGCCGGACGGCGGCGCTCGGCCTCGCTGCGGCGCCGGCCGCCTCGCGGTGGCCGGTCATCCTCCCCTGCGCGCATGTTCTTCTTTGCCGCATTCGATCGTCGGCCGGACCGGGTCTTCGCGCGCGCCCGACCGTTGGTCAAAATGTATCCCACCGGTGGGTTACATTGTCAATCGACGAAAATCGAGTAGGTTGGGGACGGCAGTCGCCAGTCGCGAAAGGAGGGGCGCCGGGCATGGTCGAGGGCAAGGAACG
>JAAYVT010000273.1 GCA_012517025.1 Phyllobacteriaceae bacterium
CGCGGCCGAGCGGGCGGGGGTGCGGATCTTCGAGGGAACGCCGGTGGGCTCGATCGCGAAGGTCGGCTCGGGCTTCGAACTGGCGACCACGACGGGGCGCATCCGCGCCGACCGGGTGCTGCTCGCCTCGAACGGTTATACCGACTGGTTCGCCCCGGCGCTGGCGCCGCGCGTCGCCCGATCGTTGATCCCGATCCTGTCCTGGCAGATGGCGACCGAGCCGCAGCCGGAGGCGGTGCGCGCCGCGGTGCTGCCGGGCCGGCAGGCGCTCTCCGACACCCACGGCGATCTGCGCTTCTTCCGCTGGGACGCGCGCGGCCGGTTGGTCTCGGGAGGGGCGTTGATCGTCCCCTTCGACGGGGCGCGGCGGCTGAAAGAACTGGTCGGGCGTCGGCTCGCCGACATCTTTCCGCAGATGGGTGTGCCCAAATTCGATTTCGTCTGGAACGGCCGCATCGGCATGACCGCCGATCGGATGCCGCGCTTCCATCGCCTCGACGACGGTCTGTGGACCTGGGAGGCGTGCAACGGGCGCGGCGTGGCGCTCGCCTCGGCGCTCGGACCGGTCTTCGCCGACGCGCTCGACGGGGTGGCGGCGAAGGATCTGGCCGTGCCGGTCACCGAGGTGCGCCCCTATCCGCTGCACCGGATCGCCACCCTGGTGGCTCCCGCGATGCTCGCTCTCTACCGCTGGAGGGACGGTCGAGAGCCGGCGTGAACCCGAAAGGAAACGACCGATGTCCGCATCCGAAACTTCCGAGAAGATGGTCCCGATCTCCCTCCTGCGCGCGGCCTTCAACGCCCGTGCCGCGGCCTACGCGCAGGTCTTCGACGTGGTGCGCGAGAAAGACGGCGTCGAGCGCGCGGTCGAGGTGCTGAGCGAGGCGACCCGCCGAATGGGCGCGATCGCCGGCGCCCGCTACGCCGACCTCGCCCCCGCCGACCTCGCCGGCCTCAAGGCGCGCTTTCTCGCCGACGTGCCGGCGGTCGAGGACATGTTCGCCCCCGAGATCGTCCAGTGCGACGACGAGCGGCTGGTGATCGAGTTCCACCGCTGCCCGCTGCGCGAGGCCTGGCAGGCGATGGGCCGGCCGGAAGAGGAGGTCGAACTCCTCTGCAAGGCGGGCTCGGCCGTCGATCGCGGCTTGTTCGAGGCGGCCGGCTTCGCCTTCGACGCCGACAACTGGCACCCCGGTTGCGGCGACCGCTGCTACCTCAAGATTTCGCCCGGTGCGCAGGCCGAGGCCTGAGCGACCCGATCCAACCTCGCGTCCGGTCGCCGGACGCGAGGCCCCCGTACGCCGACGGTTCGACGGAGACCCGAGAGAATGACCGAACAATCCCCTTCCGGCCGCATGGTCCCGATCGAATGGCTGCAGGGCGCCTTCGCCATGCGCGCCGCGGCCTACGCCAACATGTTCGACGTCCTGCGCGATGCCTTCGGCACCGACAAGGCGGTCGAGCTGGTCGGCGAGGCGACCCGGCGCATGGGCGTGACGATGGGGGCGAAGTTCGCCGATCTCGGACCGGCGAACCTCGTCGCCCTCAAGGAGCGCTTCATCGGCGGCATCCCGGCGGTCGACGAGATCTTCTCGCCGGAGATCCGGCAGTGCGACGACGAACGGCTCGAGATCAAGTTCCATCGCTGCCCGCTCAAGGAAGCGTGGGTCGCGATGGGACGCTCGGACGAGGACCTCGAGCTCCTCTGCAAAGCCGGCGGCGCCATCGACGGCGGCCTGTTCAAGGCGGCGGGCTTCGTCTTCAAGGGCGAGACCTGGAAACTGGGCGAGGAGGGCTGTTGCCGCCTCGTCGTCGAACCCGGCTCTGCCGCCTGACCCCGTTTACGACCAATCCCTTCATCGCCTTCCCGATCCCCCCCTTCAACGGCCCTCGGGCCTCGCGCGGAGAAAGAGCATGTCGTTCACTCGCCGGACCCTCGTCGGTCTCGCCCTCGTCGCCCCGTTCGCCGCCGCCGGCACCGCCTCGGCGGCCGACGCGATCAAGATCGGTTACCAGCTGCCGCTGACCGGCAACACCGCCCAGTACGGCCAGGACTTCAAGACGGCGGCGGAGATCGCGCTCGATCGCTTCAACGCCTCCGGCCGCCTGCCGGTGAAGGTCGAGATCGTCTACGAGGACAGCCGTTCCGACGCCAAGGAAGGCGTGGCGATCGCCCGCAAGTTCGTCGACGACGAGGCGATCGTCGGCGTGCTCGGCGACTTCACCTCCGGCGTGTCGATGGCCTCGGCGCAGGTCTACAAGGAGGCCGGCATGCCGCAGCTCTCCCAGACCGCCTCGCATCCCGACTTCGTCAAGATCTCGGAATGGCAGTTCCGCAACATCACCACCCAGGCCGGTGAAGGTCCCTACAACGCCGACTGGATGCTGTCGAAGGGCCTGAAGAAGGTCGCGGTGATCGCCGAGCAGACCGACTGGGGGCAGTCGGTGACGAAATACTTCGACGACGAACTGACCGCCAAGGGCGGCACCGTGTTGATGACCGAGTACTTCAATCGCGGCACGCCGGATTTCCGTTCGCTGCTGACCAAGATCGAGCGGTCGAAGCCGGACGCGATCTACACCGGCTTCTTCTACGAGGACGGCGCCAACTTCCTCAAGCAGATGAAGCAGCTGGGCATCGCCGTGCCGGTGTTCTCGACGTCCGCCGCGCACAATCAGAAGATCATCGAGCTCGCCGGTCCCGACGCCGAAGGGCTGTCGCTGACCACCAACTTCCTGCCGAGCGACCCGCGTCCCGAGGTGAAGAACTTCGTCGAAGCCTGGGTGAAGGCGCGCGGCGCCGAGCCGGGTCAGTTCCCGGCGCAGGCCTTCGACGCCGTCAACATCATGCTCGACGCGGTGGCCAAGACGTATCCGAAGACCACCCGCGCCTCGGTGCGCGACGCGCTCGCCGCCACCAAGGACTTCCCCGGCGTGACCGGCAAGACCACCTTCGGCGCCGATCGCGAGCCGGTGAAGAGCCTGTCCAAGGTGCGGGTCGTCGGCGGCGTGTTCACGCCGGTTTCCGAGTGAAGCTCCACCCCGTAGCGGGAGCGGTCCGCCGCTCCCGCTCCGTCTCCGGCGACGCCGGACCTCGGCCCATTCGACGCGACGCGGGGGGCAGTTCGTGATCGACCCATATTATCTGCAACAGCTGGCGATCGGCCTGTCGCAGGGCGTCATCTACGCCCTGATGGCGATCGGCTTCACGCTGATCTTCGGCGTCCTCAACGTCGTCAACTTCGCCCACGGCGAGGTCTACACCATCGGCGCCTTCGTCGGGCTGCTGGTCGTCACCGCCTTCGCGCCGCCGTTGTTGGTGGTGCTGTTCGTGGTGATGGCGGCGGGCGCGGCGGTCGGCTTCGGGCTCGAGCGCCTCGCCTTCAAGCCGTTCCGGCGGTTCTCCGACGAAGCCTCGCTGAAATCGCGGGCGATGCGGGAATCGACGCTGATGTCGTCGCTGGCGGTGTCGATCGTCGCCCGCGAGGGGTTGGAGCTCGCCTTCGGCTCGCAGATGCAGACGCTGCCGTTCGACAGCCTGATCAACAAGCCGATCGCGCTCGGCCCGGTCACCATCGTCACCGGCGATCTGATCATCCTGGCGGTGGCGGCGGCGATGTTGGTGGGATTGCAGTATCTCCTCACCCGCACCCGGGTCGGGCTCGCCATCCGCGCCGTCTCGGCCAATCCGCTCGGGGCGAAATACGTCGGCATCGACACCGACCGCACCATCCTCCTCACCTTCGCCATCGGCTCGATGATGGGGGCGGCGGCGGGCATCCTGGTCGGGCTCTATTACGGCGCGATCCATCCCGCGATGGGGTTCGTCCCCGGCATCAAGGCCTTCGTCGCGATGGTGATGGGCGGGCTCTCCTCGATCCCCGGCGCGGTGATCTGCGCGTTGCTGCTCGGGCTCTCGGAAGGGATCGCGACCACCTTCATCTCCTCGAACTGGGCCGACATGGTCGCCTACGGCTTCCTCGTCGTCACCCTGATCTTCTTCCCACAGGGCCTCTTCGGAGCCGGGAGGGAACGTGTCTGACTTCAACGCCAAGCGCCGGGTGGTCCCGCTCGCCGTCCTCCTCCTCGTCTTCGTGGTCGCGCCGGGAACCCTCGCCTTTCTCGGCAAGGGCTACTTTTTCCAGGTCGCCAACCTCGTCCTGATCTTCTCGCTGCTCGCGGTGTCGCTGCATCTGGTCACCGGCGCCGCCGGACTGCTGCACCTCGGCCACGCCGCCTTCTACGGCGTCGGCGCCTACGTGGCGGCGCTGATGGGGGCGGATCTGAAGCTCGGCTTCGTCTGGGGCCTGCCCGCCGCCGGGCTCGCCGCGGCGTTCCTCGCCTTCGTGGTGGCGCTGCCGACGATGCGGTTGGTCTCGATCTATTTCGCAGTGGCGACGCTCGCCATCGGGCAGATGATCGGCACCGTGCTGCTCAACTGGGTGGCGGTGACCAAGGGGCCGAACGGAGTGATGCTGTTCTCCGGCATCAAGCTCTTCGGCTTCGCGGTGAAGGGACCGCTGGCGGTCTATTTCGTGGTCGCGGTGGTGGTGGTCGCCTCGATCTGGGTGCTGCATCGCCTCAGCCACTCCTATTACGGCAACGCCCTGCGCTCGCTCCGCGAGGACGATCAGTGCGCCGACGCCATGGGCATCGACACGGTGCGGCTGAAGATCGAGGTGTTCACGGTGTCGGCCTTCTTCGCCGGGCTCGCCGGCGCCTTGTGGGCCTACACCACCGGCTACGTCTCGCCGGGCGACTTCAACTTCTCCAACTCGATCCTGATCCTGGCGATGGTGGTGGTCGGCGGGCTCGGCTCGCTGCCCGGCGCGATCGTCGGAGCGATGCTGCTGATCCTCCTGCCGGAGGTGCTGCGCGGGGTCGGCGATCTGCGCAACATCCTGGTCGGCATCGTCATGTTCGTGTCGATCCTGTTCCTGCCGCGGGGGCTGTTCGGCGAGGTCTCGGCGCTCTCCTTCGTCCGCCGCACGCTCGGCGTGCGCTGGACGTCGGCGCCGAGCGATCGGGAGGTCGGTTGGCGATGAGTCTCGTCGAAATCGAACACGTCACCCGTCGCTTCGGCGGCCTCGTCGCGGTCGACGACGTCACCACCCGGGTCGAACAGGGTGAACTGGTCGGCCTGATCGGGCCGAACGGCGCCGGCAAGACCACCCTCTTCAACCTGATCTCGGGCTTCACCGCGCTGACCCACGGCGTCGTCCGCTTCAAGGGCGAGGAGATCCAGGGCATGGCGCCGCATCGCGTCGCCGCGCGCGGGCTGTCGCGTACCTTCCAGAACCTTCGCGTCTTCCCCAACATGTCGGTGTTCGACAACGTTTCGGTCGGCGCGGTCGGGGTGATGGGGCAGTCGGCGCTCGGCGCGGTGTTCGGCCGGCGGTCGAAGGCGGACGCCATCTCGGCGCGGACCTGGGAGGCGCTGGAGCGGGTCGGGCTCGCCGAGGTCGCCTCCGACCTCGCCGCCAACCTCTCTTACGGCAAGCGCAAATATCTCGAGATCGCCCGCGCCTTGGCGATGAAGCCGGATTTCCTGATCCTCGACGAGCCGGCGGCCGGCCTCAACGATTCGGAGACGGCGGAACTCGCCCGGTTCATCCGCTCGCTCAACGCCGACGGCCTCGCCGTCATGCTGGTCGAGCACGACATGAACCTGGTCATGGGCATCTGTTCGCGGGTGGTGGTGCTCGCCTCGGGGCGCAAGATCGCCGACGCCGAACCGGCCGTGGTGCGCGCCGATCCGGCGGTGCTCGAGGCCTATCTGGGGGTCGAGGAATGAGCCTGCTCGAAATCCGCGACCTCACCGTCGCCATGGGAATCCAGGAGATTCTGCGCGGGGTCGATCTCGACGTGCCGGAGAAGGGCATCGTCGCGGTGCTGGGCTCGAACGGCGTCGGCAAGACCACCCTGATGCGGGCGATCTCCGGGATCTATCGGCCGAAATCCGGCTCGATCCGTTTCCGTGGAGAGGAGATCTCCAAGCTGAAGAGCCACGAGATCGTGGCGCTCGGGCTGCTCCAGGCACCCGAGGGTCGGCAGATCTTCTCCTCGATGTCGGTGCGCGAGAATCTGGTGCTCGGCGGCGGTGTACACGGCACGGCGGAACTCGACCGCGTGCTGTCGCTGTTTCCCAAGCTCGACGAGCGCATGGCGCAGACCGCCGGGTCGCTCTCCGGCGGCGAACAACAGATGTTGTGCATCGCCCGCGCGCTGATGGCGAAACCGTCGCTGCTGTTGCTCGACGAGCCGTCGCTGGGGTTGGCGCCGAAGTTCGTGAAGGGCATCTTCGATCTCGTGTCGCAGATTCGCGACGAGGGTCTGTCGATCCTGATCGTCGAACAGAACGCCAAGGCGGCGCTTCGGATCGCCGATCGTGCCGCCGTCATGGAGGGCGGACACATCGCGCTCCAGGGACCGGCGGCGGAACTCGCCGGCGACCCGCGCATCGTCGAAGCCTATCTCGGCGGCCACGTCCACGAAACCACCGGAGAGGGCGCATGACGCTGCCGATCATCGAACGCCGCCGCATCGAGGCGGAAATCCTCGGTCACGTCTTCGCGGTGATCGCCGCCCGCTCCGGCGAGGCGGAGGCGCGGGCGGTGATCGGCGAGGCGGTGTCGCGCTCGGCGATCGAGCAGGGCGCGCGCTTCCGCGAGGCGCTGGGGCGCGATCCCGACCTCTCCGATTTCGGCGCCATCCTGCCGAACTGGACGAGCGGCGGCTCGCTCGAGCTCGAGGTGCGTCACGCCGCGAAGGATCGGCTCGACTTCGACGTCACCCGCTGCCGCTACGCCGAGATGTACCGCGAGATGGGGCTGGGGGCGATCGGCGACCTGTTGTCGTGCAATCGCGACGGCGATTTCTGCGTCGGCTACAATCCGAAGATGGAGCTGACCCGCACCGAGACGATCATGAGCGGGGCGAAGCGCTGCGACTTCCGCTACCGCCTCGCCGACGGCGAAGCCATCGCCACGGAGGACGAGAAATGAACGCGCCGCTCGCTCGCTTTTCCTGCGAAGAGATCGACGAAGCCGTCGCCTGGCGGCGCGAGCTGCACCAGATGCCGGAACTCGCCTTCCAGGAGCATCGCACCTCGGCCTTCGTCGCCGAACGGCTCGCCTCGTTCGGGCTGAAGGTCGACGTCGGGCTCGGCGGCACCGGCGTGGTGGCGACGCTCTCGCGCGGTACCTCCTCGCGCGCGATCGGCTTGCGCGCCGACATGGACGCGCTCGCCATCCACGAAGCGACCGGGCTCGGCTATGCCTCCCGGAATGTCGGACGCATGCATGCCTGCGGCCACGACGGCCACACCGCGATGCTGCTCGCCGCCGCCCGGGCGCTGTCGAAGAGCGAGACGCTCGACGGCACCGTGCATTTCGTCTTCCAGCCGGCCGAGGAGAACGAGGGCGGCGCCGAGCGGATGGTCGCCGACGGGCTGTTCGACAAATTCCCGGTCGAGGCGATCTTCGGCATGCACAATTGGCCGGCGCTGCCGCTCGGCCGGGCCGGGCTCACCACCGGGGCGATGATGGCGGCCTTCGGCATCTTCGAGATCGAAGTGAAGGGCAAGGGCGCGCACGGGGCGATGCCGCATCAGGGCGCCGATCCGATGGCGGCGATGTTCCAGATCGGTTCGGCGCTGCAGACGATCGCCTCGCGCAACGTCTCGCCGATGTCCTCCGCCGTGGTCTCGGTGACGACGGTGCACGGCGGCGACGCCTGGAACGTCATCCCCGACGCCTGTCGGATGAGCGGGACGGTGCGCTGGTTCGCTCCGGAGACCGGCGATCTGATCGAGACGCGGCTGAAGGCGATCGTCCACGGCATCGCCGAGGCGATGGGCTGCGTCGCCACCATCGATTATCAGCGCCGCTATCCGGCGACGATCAACGACGCGACCGAGGCACGTTTCGTCCAGGGCGTCATCCGCGAGATGGCGCCGGCGCTGGTGCTCGAAGAGGACGTCGAGCCGAGCATGGGA
Organism: Phyllobacteriaceae bacterium; assembly: GCA_012517025.1. Taxonomy (GTDB): domain Bacteria; phylum Pseudomonadota; class Alphaproteobacteria; order Rhizobiales; family Ancalomicrobiaceae; genus Pinisolibacter. Next base: position 7,997 of record JAAYVT010000273.1, read on the forward strand.
GCGGAGGATTTCGCCTTCATGCTGCAGAGGAAGCCCGGCGCCTACGTCTGGGTCGGGCAGGGGCGGGGGCCGGGCGATGCCGGGCTGCATTCGCCGCGCTACGACTTCAACGACGCGGCGCTGCCGATCGGCGCGAGCCTGTGGGTGCGGCTGGCGGAAGCGCGGCTGGCGGCGGCCTGAGCGGGTCGTCACACTGAGCTCAAGAAATTCGGACTCGTCCGAATTTCTTGAGCGTTACGGCCTGACCGGCCGACGCCCGTTCGGGCTCGCCTTCGCGCATGAAGTTCCGAACAGGTCGGAATTTCATGCGCTCGGTCTTTCTCTGCATCGCGCCGATCAGCGGCGGCCGGCGCGGCGGACGATCTCGCCGACGGCGACGATCGCCAGATTGGCGACGACCATCAGCACCGCGAGGGCGTCGAGGCTCGGCGACAGGTCGAAGCGGAAATCGGAGGCGACCAGGATCGACAGCGGCTGGGTGCGGCCGCTGACGAAGGACGTCACCACGTATTCCGACGAGGACAGCACGAAGGCGACGAAGAAGGCGGCGACGAGGCCGTTCTTCATCAGCGGGAACAGCACGCGGCGGAAGATCTGGCCCTCGTCGGCGCCGAGATCGGCGGCCGCCTCCTCGAGCCGGCGGTCGAGGCGCACCAGCACCGAGGCGACCACCAGGGTGGTGAAGGGCAGGATGATCAGCGTCTGGCCGATCACGATGGTGGCGAGGCCGCGGCCGAGACCGAGCTCGGAGAGCACGATCAGTTGCGCCACCGCCAGGATCACCTTCGGCACCAGGAACGGCAGGAACAGCAGGCTGGCGAAGGCGATCGGGTGTCGCAGGTTCGAGCGCGTCAGCGCCAGCGCCGCCATCGCGCCGAGCACGGTCGCGGCGATCGCGGTCGGGATCGCCACCAGGAAGGGGACGCCGAGGCCGCCGAGGATGCGGCCGTCGCCGAGCACGCGGGCGTACCAATCGAGGGTGAAGCCCTGCAGCGGGAAGGCGACGATCTTCGAGGCGTTGAACGAGAACAGCGCGATCACCGCCACCGGCAGATACATGAAGGCGTAGACGAGGCCGACCCAGGTCCACAGCAGGCGGCGGGGGAGAGCGGTGGCCATGGTCATTCTCCCCTCAGGACCGCGCGGCCCCAAGTCGAGCGCGAAACGCCGAGGGCGGCGAGCGTCACCAGGAGGCCGAGGATGATCAACAGCGACGAGGCGATCGCCGAGCCGAGCGGCCAGTCGAAGGCGGTGCCGAAGAGATCGTTGATGGCGCTGATCACCGTGATGCCGGAGGAGCCGCCGATCAGCTGCGGCGTCAGATAGTCGCCGACCACCAGCACGAACACCATCATCGCCCCGGCGATCAGGCCGGGGGCGGTGAGCGGCAGGACGATACGGCGGAAGATCGTCGCTTCGCTCGCGCCGAGGTCGCGCGCCGCCTCGAGCAGGCGGTCGTCGAGGCTCTCGAAGGCGAGCCACAGGCCCATCACCATGAACGGCAGATAGTCGTAGGTGAGGACGACGTGGGTGGCGAGGGGCGAGAACAGCAGCGCCCGGATCGGCTCGCGCACGACGCCGGTCCACATCAGGAAGGAGTTCACCACCCCTTCGGCGCCGAGCACCACGCGCCAGGCGAAGATGCGGACGAGATCGCCGGTGTAGAGCGGGATGAGCAACAGCGTCAGGCAGGCCGACTTCGCCGCCGTCACCCGCTTGGCGATCGCCCAGGCGACCGGATAACCGATCACCGCGGTGATCGCGGCGACGATCGCGCCGGAGGTGATCGCCTTGCCGATCAGACCGCGATAGGTCGCACTCGAGGCGACGCGGACGTAGTTCTTCACCGTCGGGTCGTGGACGATCGCCACGAAGTCGACGCGGAAGAACGAATAGACGAAGAGCACGGCGAGCGGCACGACGCAGGCGGCGATCAGCACCAGCGCCACCGGCGCGGCGAGACGGGTGCCGCGATCAGCCGCGATCGCCATCGCCGGCCTCCGCAAGCTCGTCCGCCACGGGAGAGACGCTCGCGCCGGTGCCGGCGGTGATCCAGGCGGCGGCCGGGTCGAAGCCGAGGGCGAGCGTCGCGCCGACCTCGGGGCCGCGTTCGGCCTCGAGCCGCAGCGCCACGGTGCGGCCGGCGACGTCGAGCTCGACCAGCCAATCGGCGCCCTGAAAGACGACGTGGACGACCGTGCCGGGGATCAGCCCGTCGGCGCGGGGGGCGAGCACTTCGGGGCGCAGGCAGAGCGCGGCGGCATCGCCGGTCGAAAGGCCGGCGACCGCCGGGGCGCGGACTGCGCCGAAGCCGGTCTCGATCGTCGCCTCGCCGAGGCCGACGGCGGTGATCCGGCCGGGGAATAGATTGGCGCCGCCGATGAAGTCGGCGACGAAGGCGGTGGCCGGGCGGCGATAGATCTCCTCCGGCGTGCCCTGCTGCTCGATCGCCCCGGCGTTCATCACGATGACGTGGTCGGAGAGCGCGAAGGCCTCCTCCTGGTCGTGGGTGACGTGGACGAAGGTCAGACCGAGGCGGCGTTGCAGATCTTTGAGCTCGATCTGCATGTCCTTGCGCATGCGGCGATCGAGCGCGGACAGCGGTTCGTCGAGCAGCAGCAGGCGCGGCTCGTTGACGATGGCGCGGGCGAGCGCCACCCGTTGCTGCTGACCGCCGGAGAGCTGGTTCGGCCGGCGATCGGCCATTTCGGTCATCCGCACCTGCGCGAGGGCGCGGGCGACCCGGATGTCGATCTCGCCGCGATCGCGGCCCTTGACCTCGAGGCCGAAGGCGACATTGTCGGCGACCGTCATGTGCGGAAAGAGGGCGTAGGACTGGAACACGGTGTTGACCGGGCGGTCGGCCGGGCGGACGCCGGAGAGATCGGCGCCGTCGAGGGCGAGCCGGCCCGCCGTCGGCGCCTCGAAGCCGCCGATCATCCTCAGGATCGAGGTCTTGCCGCAGCCCGACGGGCCGAGCAGCGTCACGTAGGCGTCGACCTCCAGACGGAAGTCGACGCCGCGCACCGCCGTCACCGGTCCGTAGGACTTGGTGAGGCCCGAGGCCTCGAGCAGCACCGCCGCCCGAGGCTCGACCATATCGATCCGGCGCTCTTCCACCGTCAGCTCGCCTTGACTTCGTTCCACAGCGCCACCCACTCGGTGTAACGCGGCGGATTGGCCTTCCACACGAAGTTGTCCATCACCGAGAGATCCTTGATGAAGATCTTCTCCTGCTGCGCGATCGGCAACTTGTCGCGGGTCGCCGAGGTCGACTGGGCATAGGGGCCGCCATAGGCGAGCTTCTCGCCGTAGACCGGTCCGAGCAGATAGTCGACGAGCTTCAGCGTCGCGTCGAGCTTGGCGCCGGAGACGCCGGCGGGGACGGCGATGGTGTCGCACCAGCCGATGACGCCGGCCTTGGGCTTGGCCATGCCCATCTTCAGGCCGCGCGCCGAGAGATCGTAATAGGGCGGCACCCAGGAGAAGGCGCACACCACTTCGCCGGTGGCGAACAGGTTGGTGAGATCGCCGATCGAGCTCCAATAGGTGCGCAACAGCTTCTTCTGCGCCATCAGCGCCTTCTTCACCTCGGCGAGTTGCTTGTCGTCGAGATCGAACATCTTGTCCTTCGGGATGCCGAGGTACATGGCGGCGATCATGATGCCTTCGAGCGCGTAGTCGCGCATCGCCAGCTTGCCCTTGTACTTCTCGCCCTCGAAGAACACCGACCAATCCGGCTCCGCGTCCATCAGATCGGCGCGATAGACGATCGGGTTGATGCCCCAATAGAACGGAATGCCGTAGGTCTTGCCGTCCTTCTTGCCGAGCTTGGTCGACTTGAAGGTGTCGTAGAGCAGCGCGGCGTTCGGGACCTTGGCGAGGTCGATCGGCTGCAGCAGGTTGGAGGCGACGTAGAACTCGACCTTGTCGAGGCCGGGGGTGATCAGATCGACCGAGGAGGCGCCGCCGGCGCGGAGCTTGGCGAACTGCTCGTCGTCGGTGCCGATGAAGGTCTTGTCGATCGAAGCGCCGCTCTTCAGGAACTCGGCGAGATAGTCGTCCTTGGCGAGGTTCTCCCAGGTCATCCAGCCGATGGTTTCGGCGGCGTGGGCGGCGCGGGTCGCCCCCACCGTGCCGAGGGCCGCACCGGCCAGGAGGGATTGGAGCAAGTCTCTGCGGCTGAGCTCGAAGGTCATGACGGTCGGTCCTCGTCGTTCGCGACCGGTCGAACCGACCCCCGTCGGCCCTTCCGATCTCTCCCGGAGATGAAAAACAATTTTCTGAAATCAGGCAAGATGAAAACTGTGTTACATTTTCGGGCAATTGCCTATTTTGACGGCCTGCCTTTGGCGCCGCCGCGATGCGGGCTTCCCGCCACCAGTGGATCGAGCCGTTCGTGCAGCCGTTCGATGTCGGCGAGGCGGGCGACGGCGTCCTCGCCGAGGGCGAGGCCGGCGGCGGAACAGAGGTAGTTGAGGACGCTCATCGGCGCGGCGTAGCTGTCGAACAGCGAGTGGCCGCGGTTGTGACAGCGCAGCGTCACGGTGGCGAGCTGGGCGGTGCGGCTGGCGGTGAGATCGGCGATCAGGACGGTCTCGGCGCCGGCCTCCTTGGCCATCGCCATGACCTCGCGGAGGATGTGCGGGCGGCGGCGGAAACCGATCACCAGCAGGGCGTCGTCGGGGCCGAGGCCGACCAGATCCTCGGCCA
>JAAYVT010000274.1 GCA_012517025.1 Phyllobacteriaceae bacterium
CACGACGCCTATTGGGCTGGGCTGGCGCTGAAACCCGGTTGTCAGACCTTCTCGACGGATTTGTGCGTGCCGATCTCGCGGCTCGCCGAATGCATCGCCGAGACCAAGGCGGACATCGAGGCGACGGGTCTGGTCGCGCCGATCGTCGGCCACGTCGGAGACGGCAACTTCCACGTCCTGCCGCTGTTTCATCCGGACGACACGGCGGAGATCGAGAAGGTGAAGGCCTTCGTCGGCCGGCTCGTCGACCGGGCGCTCGCCATGGAGGGCACGGCCTCGGGCGAGCACGGCGTCGGCCAGGGCAAGATGAAGTATCTCGAGGCCGAGCACGGTCGCGCCGCCCTCGATCTGATGGTGGCGATCAAGCGGGCGCTCGACCCGAAGGGGATCTTGAACCCCGGCAAGATCGTGGCGGTGTGAGGACGGGGCGCGGACGAGGGGAGAGGGCGCGGTGAATTCGCTCTACATCGGCGTCGGCGTCGCCGTCATTCTGGCGCTGGTGACGGCGTTGATCGGCCCGCTGTTCGTCGATTGGGGGACGCATCGCGCCTTGTTCGAGGCGGAGGCGAGCCGCATCGTCGGCCTGCCGGTGAAAGTCCTCGGCGACGTCGACGCCCGCCTCATTCCCGCCCCGCGCGTCCGTTTCGGCGACGTGGTGATCGGCGATCTCGCTCATCCGATCGCCCGGGTCGGCCGCTTCGAACTCGATCTCGACGTCGCCGGGCTGATCCGTGGCGAGACGCGGGTCTCCGAGCTGGCGCTCGATCGGCCGGCGCTCGACTTCGGCATCGACGCCGACGGCCGGCTCGAAGGGTTGCCGCGGCGGGCGGCCGATCTCTCGGCGGTGCGCATCGAGACGGTGCGTTTCGTCGACGGGCGGGCGACGCTGACCGATCGCCGGTCGAGGACGACCTGGAGCGCGACCGGGATCGCCGGCAGTGGCGCGGTGGAGAGCCTCGCCGGCACTTGGCGGTTGGAGGCGAACGGGCTCGTCGAGAAGCGCGACGTCGCGGTGCGGCTCGCCTCCCGGCGCGGCACCGACGGGCCGCATCTGCGGATCGCGGCGACGGTCGGCGGTGGTGCCAACCTCGGCGGCGACCTGCTCTTCGGCGGCGACGCCGAGCGGCCGACGCTCGCCGGGCCGGTGACGCTGGACCTTGCCGCCGAGGCGACCCGTCCGGCGACCAAATTCTCCGGCCGGCTCGACCTCGACGCGACGGCGGGGCGGATCGACGACCTCGCGGTTAAGATCGGCGAGGAGCCGAACGGGGCGACGTTCACCGGCTCGGCGCGGGCGAACTTCGGCGCGGAGAGCGCGGCGGAGGTGTCGCTGCGGACGACGCGGCTCGATCTCGGCGGCGGGCCGGGCGGGGCGCGGGCGCGGCTCGCGAGCCTCGCCGAGGCGGCGCGCGAGGCGACCGCCGGTCTCACGACACCGCGGCGGACCCGCGCGACGCTCGCGGTCGACACGGCGGCGATCGCCGGCGGGCTGGTCTCGGATCTGGCGATCGACGTCGTCACCCGGCCGGGCGGGCTCACGATCGAGCGGGCGCGGGCGCATCTGCCGGGGGAGGGGGAGGTCTCATTCTCCGGCCGGCTCGATCTCGCCGATCGGGTCCTCGACGGCGACGGCACGTTGTCGGCGGTGGCACCGGAGACGTCGTCGGCGTGGTGGACGGGCGAGAGCGCGGGGGAGAGCCGGATCGGCGAGGCCTCGCTCTCCGGCGCCTTCACGCTCACCCGCGACGGGTTCTCGGGGCCGGATCTGGCGCTCCGGCTCGGCACGACCGAGGCGCGCGGACGGGTGGAGAGCCGCGCCGACGGGTTGGTGCGGCTGGGGCTTTCGGCGGCGCGGCTCGACGGCGAGCGTTTCGCCGCTCTGCTGACGCGGCTGTCGCGCAACCGCAGCCTCGGTGGCGCGGCGGGGCTCGATCTCGACTTCGACGTCGACCGGCTGGATTTCGGCACGGTGGCGGCGCGCGGGGCGCGGCTGTCGCTGCATGCCGGCGACGGCGGGCTGGCGATCGATCGGCTGGCGCTCGCCGATCTCGCCGGCGCGCGGGTGTCCGCCTCCGGCCGCATCGCCGATCTCGCCGG
>JAAYVT010000275.1 GCA_012517025.1 Phyllobacteriaceae bacterium
CAGCCCGAGCGTGACGAAGCCGAGCCAGGCGGTCGCCGGCAGCAGGCCGCCGACGGCGAAGATCGCGGCGAGCACCAACAGGCCGTAGCCGGCGCCGGAGGCGGTGGTGAAGAAGATCACGGAATAGGCGGGATGCATCGTCTCACCTCTCAACGCGACAGGACACGGTCGACCCACTTCAGGAAGCGGCCGGCGCCCTGGAGATCCGGGGATCTGGCGGCGAGCGGCGCGGCCTCGGCGCGACGGCCCGGACGCGGCGGCAGATATTTCGAGGTCGGGCGATAGCCCTTCTCGGGCATCAGGTCGTAGCCGCCGCGCTCGGCGGTGAGCTTCGACACGGTCGAGTTCGGGTCGGCGAAATCGCCGAAGTGGCGCGCCTTGGCCGGACAGGCGGCGACGCAGGCCGGCACCCGGTCTTCTTCGGCGAGATGTTCGTTGTAGATCTTGTCGACGCAGAGCGTGCACTTCTTCATCACGCCCTCGACCTCGTCGAGCTCGCGCGCGCCGTAGGGACAGGCCCACGAACACAGCTTGCAGCCGATGCACTTGTCGTGATCGACCAGCACGATGCCGTCTTCCGAGCGCTTGTAGGAGGCCCCCGTCGGGCAGACCGTGACGCAGGCGGGGTTCTCGCAGTGCAGGCAGTTCTTGGGAAAATGGACGGTGCGGCCGCCCTCCCCTTCGCCGCCGACTTCATAGGTGAAGACGCGATTGAACCACACGCCGCGCTGCTCGGCGGCATAGGCGTTCACGTCGGTCAGCGGACCGGAGAGACCGCCGCCGTTCCATTCCTTGCAGTTGGTGGCGCAGGCGTGGCAGCCGACGCAGGTGTCGAGGTCGACGGCGAGGCCGAGACGTTTCTCCGGCCGGGTCGCGGGCAGCGAGGTCATGCGCGGGTCCTCTTCTCGGGCCGGGCGGGAGCGAAGCTCTTGCCATAGTCGTTGATCTCCGGCGCCGGATCGAGGCCGGGCGGACGCGGCAAGGGCGGGAATTGCGGCTCGGAGACCTCGGCCCCGGCCTCGACCTTCTCGATGCGGACGCGCAGGTCGAACCACGCCGCCTGTCCTGTGATCGGGTCGGAATTGGCGAGCCGCCGGCCGTCGGAGCGGGCGGGGAGCAGTTCCGAGATCAGGTGATTGAGCAGGAAGCCCTTCTTGGCCTCCGGCGCGTCGGGAGCGAGCGTCCACGAGCCGGAGCGCTTGCCGATGGCGTTCCAGGTCCAAACCGTTTCCGGGTTGAGCCCCTCCATGGTCTTGATCTGCACTTTGATCGAGCCGTTGTGGCTGGTCACCCGCACCCAATCGTCGTCGACGAGCCCGAGCTCGCGCGCCTTGGAGGTCGCGACGTAGAGCTTGTTGCGGCCGAGGATCTGCCGCAGCCAGGCGTTCTGCGAGCCCCACGAGTGGTACATGATCATCGGCCGCTGGGTCAGCGCGTGCAGCGGATAGGTCTTGCGATCGACCATCGCCTCCTCGTGCGGCACGTACCAGACGGGCAGCGGATCGAACGCCGCCTTCAGGTTCTCGCGCAGATGCTCGGGCGGCTGGATCGCGCCGTAGCCTTCCGCCGCGAGGCGGAACTTCTGCATCGGCTCGGAATAGAGCTGAAGCACGATCTGATCGGCGTGGCCGACGAAGCCCATCTTCACCGCGAAGTCGAGATAGGACTTGTTGGCGAACTTCATGAACTTCTGATCGGGCTCGAGGTCGTGGTGCCAGAAGCATTCGTGCGCCACGTAGGCGTCGAGCTGCTTCGGATTGACCGCGCCCCGCCCGAACGTCTCACCCTCCGCCCCACGCCAACCGGCGAGCGGACCGATCCCCGGCGTGCGCTCGTGGTTGACGATGTAGTCGGGATAGCCGCCGGGATATTTCGGGCTGCCGTCGGCGTTGGTCATGCCGGGAAGCCCCAGCCGCGCGCCCAGATCGAGCACCACGCTCTGGAACGAGCGGACGTCGCGATCGGGCTGGACGATCGGCTGACGGATCGCGTCGGCCGGCCCGTCCGCCTCGCAGATCGGACGATCCAACAGTGAAATGCAGTCCCAACGTTCGAGATAGGTGGTGTCCGGCAGGATCAGGTCGGCGTAAGCGACCATTTCCGATGCATAAGCGTCGGAATAGATGATCCGCGGGATCTTGTACTCGCCGGTCTTGGGATCGACGTCGGTCAACATCTCCATGACACCCTTGGTGTTCATGGTCGAGTTCCAACTCATGTTGGCCATGTACATGAACAGGGTGTCGATCGGGTAGGGATCGCCCTTCCAGGCGTTGGTCACCACCATGTGCATCAGGCCGTGGGCGGCGATCGGCGCCTCCCAGGAATAGGCCTTGTCGATGCGGATCGGCGCGCCGTTCGCATCGATCAC
>JAAYVT010000276.1 GCA_012517025.1 Phyllobacteriaceae bacterium
CATTTGATAGGACAGTTTCCCTGTCCCAATAAGAGTTGAGTTCGCATGCCGCTCATGCAAGAGCGCATAGCTGTAATTTCGACACATGTTCGAAACGAATGGCTCGGGTGCGAACGCGACGTTTTCCCGTGTCCAGACGCGTCGAAAACGAGATGTCGGGGGGGCTTCCCGACCACTCCGGACGACCGTGAGGCGAGTGCCGACAGGGTCGGGGCGTGCGGCTCGCACCCCCGCCCGATCGGGGCACATGCGCGAGGCGTGCCGCCCGGTTCCCGCGCCGGCCGAGGGGGTGGCGACGCTACCTCGATGAGGATCCTATGCGTCGATCGCCGCCTCTCGTCGGGCTTCCCGCGACCGACCGCCTGCGGTCCTTCTGCACCACTCACTCGCACCACGCCGTTTCCGGGGCTCTCGCCGCGGCCGCCGTCGACGGTTTCAGCCGCGGCGCTTCGGCGCCGGACGTCGTGCGAGCAACTCGGCGAGGAATCGGCCGGTATGGCTGCGAGGCGCGGCCGCGACGTCCTCCGGGCGCCCGACCACGACGATCTCGCCGCCGCCGTCGCCACCTTCCGGTCCGAGATCGACGATCCAGTCGGCGGTCTTGATCACCTCGAGGTTGTGCTCGATCACCACCACAGTGTTGCCCTGATCGACCAATTCGTGCAGCACCTCGAGCAGTTTGGCGACGTCGTGGAAGTGCAATCCGGTGGTCGGCTCGTCGAGGATGTAGAGCGTTCGCCCGGTCGAACGCCGCGCCAGCTCCTTGGAGAGCTTGACGCGCTGTGCCTCGCCGCCGGACAGCGTCGTCGCCTGCTGGCCGATGTGGATGTAGCCGAGCCCGACCCGCGACAACGTCTCGAGCTTGTCGCGGATCGCCGGCATCACGGCGAAGAACTCCACCCCCTCGTCCACCGTCATGTCGAGCACGTCGGCGATCGATTTGCCCTTGTAGGTGACCTCGAGCGTCTCGCGGTTGTAGCGCTTGCCTTTGCAGGTGTCGCAGGTGACGTAGACGTCGGGCAGGAAGTGCATCTCGATCTTGATGACGCCGTCGCCCTGACACGCTTCGCAGCGCCCGCCCTTGACGTTGAAGGAGAACCGCCCCGGCTCGTAGCCGCGTGCCTTCGCCTCCGGCAGGGCGGCGAACCATTCGCGGATCGGCGTGAAGGCGCCGGTATAGGTCGCCGGATTGGAGCGCGGCGTCCTTCCGATCGGCGACTGGTCGATGTCGATCACCTTGTCGACCAGCTCGAGCCCCTCGATGCGGTCGTGCGGCGCCGGATTCTCTTTGGCGCCGTTGAGCTTGCGGGCGACGGCCCGAAACAGCGTGTCGATCAGGAAAGTCGACTTGCCGCCGCCCGAGACGCCGGTGACGCAGGTGAACACCCCCATCGGGATCTCGGCGGTGACCGACTTCAGATTGTTGCCGCGTGCTCCGACGACCTTCAGCGCCCGCCCGGGATCGATCCGCCGCCGCTTCTTCGGCACCGGCACGGCCAAGGTGCCGGTCAGATATTTCCCAGTCAGCGAATTCGGATCGGCCATGATCTCGGCCGGCGTGCCCCGCGCCACGATCTGTCCGCCGTGGATGCCGGCCCCCGGCCCGACGTCGACGACGTAGTCGGCGGTGAGGATGGCATCCTCGTCGTGTTCCACCACGATCACGGTGTTGCCGAGGTCGCGCAAGTGTTTCAGCGTCTCCAGCAATCGCTCGTTGTCGCGCTGATGTAGACCGATCGACGGCTCGTCGAGCACGTAGAGAACCCCGGTCAATCCCGATCCGATCTGCGAGGCGAGGCGAATGCGCTGGCTCTCGCCGCCCGAGAGCGTGCCGGAATTGCGCGCCAGCGTCAGATAGTCGAGGCCGACGTCGTCGAGGAACTTCAACCGCTCGCGGATCTCCTTCAAAATACGTGCGGCGATCTCGTTCTGCTTCTCGCTGAGTCTGAGGGGGAGCTCGACGAACCACGGCAGGGCCGCCCGGATCGACATCGCCGAGATCTCGCCGATGTGCCGGCCGTCGATCTTCACCGCCAGCGCCTCGGGTTTGAGCCGGTGACCGCCGCAGTCGCGGCAAGGTGTGGTGGCGAAATAGCGCTCGATCTCCTCGCGCGACCACTCGCTCTCGGTCTCCCGCCAGCGCCGCTCGAAGTTCGGGATCAGTCCCTCGAAGGTCTTGCGCGTCTTGTGGTGGCGCAGTCCGTCGTCATAGGCGAACTCGACCGCCTCACGCCCGGTGCCGTTCAAGATCACCTCGCGCGCCTTCGCCGGCAAATCCCGCCACGGCACCGCCATCGAGAACTCGTAATGCCGCGCCAGCGCCTCCAGCGTCTGAGCATAGAACGGTGAAGTCGACTTGGCCCAGGGCGCGAGCGCCCCCTTCGCCAGCGACAGCGACGGGTCGGGGACGACCAGCTCGGGATCGATCTTCTGCTCGCTGCCGAGCCCGCCGCAGGTCGGACAGGCACCGAACGGATTGTTGAAGGAGAACAGTCGCGGTTCGATCTCGGCGATGGTGAAGCCGGAGACCGGACAGGCGAACTTTTCGGAGAAGACCAGCCGCTTCGGCTTGCCGTCGGCCTCCGTCTCGCTCGCGAATTCGACGTAGGCGATGCCGTCGGCGAGCCCGAGCGCGGTCTCGAAACTGTCGGCGAGACGCGTCGCCATGTCGGCGCGCGCCACGATGCGATCGACCACGACGTCGATGTCGTGCTTCAGCTTCTTGTCGAGCGCCGGCGCCGCTTCGATCTCGTGGAACGCGCCGTCGATTTTGACGCGTTGGAATCCCTTCTTCTGGAACTCCATGAGTTCCTTGCGGTATTCGCCCTTGCGTCCGCGCACGACCGGCGCCAACAGATAGAGCCGCGTCCCTTCCGGCAACGCCAACACGCGATCGACCATCTGGCTGACCGTTTGGCTCTCGATCGGCAGGCCGGTTGCCGGCGAATAGGGGATGCCGACCCGCGCGAACAGCAGGCGCATGTAGTCGTAGATTTCGGTGACGGTGCCGACCGTCGAGCGCGGGTTCTTCGAGGTCGTCTTCTGTTCGATCGAAATCGCCGGCGACAGACCGTCGATTTGATCGACGTCCGGCTTCTGCATCATCTCGAGGAACTGCCGAGCATAAGCCGAAAGGCTTTCGACGTAACGGCGCTGCCCCTCGGCGTAGATGGTGTCGAAGGCGAGCGACGACTTGCCGGAACCGGAGAGGCCGGTCATCACCACGAGACTGTCGCGCGGCAGGTCGAGATCGACGTTCTTCAGATTGTGTTCGCGCGCGCCGCGAATCGAGATCGTCTTCTGCGCGTGGTCGAACAGACGCTTGGTGGCGATCGCCGCCGCCTCGCGCGTCGCCTCGGCGCTGCCCGCCGTCGTCTTCGCCGCGTTCCCCTCGGGTCCTCGGTCGGCTCGGTTCATGACGTCTCCCGCTCGGCGTCGCTTGCGGCGACCCGTTTCGATCCACTTCGAGCGGTGCCGGCGCACCGCGAAATTCGTCTTGCCTTCGTTCGTCGCATTCGATAGAACACAACAGGAACAAATGCAAGGACGATGGTAGCGGATCGAACACGGCGAAGACAGGGCGAGGGATGCGCGGCCGTGTTGCGCGGGGGCGGCGCGGCGTCTCGGTCGGTCGAACGGTCGTCGGTTGTGGAAAACCGTCGGGGTGGAGGGCTGCGTCGACGCCGGAGGTCGCGACCGGGCTCCGGACGCGGTAGAGAGGTCTCGGGCGTCGATCGGCGCCGAACGGTGGTCGGGTTCGGTCCGCCGGGGTTCGGGAGACGGCCGCGCCACGCGCGGTCGAGGAGGAGTGCGATGGCCGGAAGCGTCAACAAAGTCATTCTCGTCGGCAATCTCGGCGCCGACCCGGAGATCCGTCGCACCCAGGACGGCCGCCCGATCGTCAACCTGCGTCTCGCCACCTCCGAGACGTGGCGCGATCGCACCTCCGGCGAACGCCGCGAGCGCACCGAGTGGCATCGCGTGGTGATCTTCAACGAGGGTCTCGCCAAGGTCGCCGAGCAGTATCTGAAGAAAGGCGCCAAGGTCTACATCGAGGGTCAACTGCAGACCCGCGAGTGGGAGGACCAGCAGGGCCAGAAGCGCTACACCACGGAAGTGGTGCTGCAGGGCTTCAATTCGACCCTGACCATGCTCGACGGCCCGGGCGGCGGTCGCGGCATGGGCGACGACGTCGCCGGGGGCGACGACTTCGGCGGCGGTCGGCCGTCGGGTGGATCGCGCGGCGGCAACTTCGGTGGGCCGCGCGGCGGCGGGTCGTCCGGCGGCGGCGGTCGCTCCGGAGGCTACAATCCTCCGCCGGCCTCCGACATGGACGACGAGATCCCGTTCTGATCTCGAAGGGCCGACGTCGCGAGCCGGCTCTCGCCTGAGACGCACCGTGGGGCTCGCGGCGGTCGGGTGATCGAAGGTCGCGGAGGATGCGCTTGGGCAACCGGAAGATCGGCCTGTGTGGGCATGTCCGGTTGCGATCCCGCCGGCGCTCGGATTCCCGGCGACGCAGGAAGAGAGGCCGCCGGTCGAGGAGCGACACGGGTCGGGTTCTCGCTGCGGAATTCGATGTTTCTTCTGGCCCTACCGAATAGTCGGTGCTTCGAAGTGGGTGCGGATACGCGGCGACGCTGACCGGGAGCGGCGGTGCGAAGCGTCGTCCGGGGCTTTTCGACCGAACGTCGTCGACGGCCTCGGAGGCGTTGCTTTTCGACACCGGCGAGGACGGCGACATCGCCGGCGGACTCCGCGGGCCGCGAGTTCTCGAACGTGGTCGAAAGGGACGGGCGACGAAGTCGTCGGCGAGAGCGCCGGACGGTCGTTCGCGCGGCGAATTGGTGCCGGCGGGCGCGGCTCAGGTCGCCCAAATCGCCTTGACGCCGTCGGCGACGAACTGCACGGCGAGGGCCGCGAGCAGCAGGCCGAGCAGGCGGCCGATGACGATGCGACCGGTCTCGCCGAGACGGCGGTCGATCGGGTCGGCGGCGAGGAAGACGACGAGCGCGATCGCCATCACCACCACGATCAGGCCGACGAAGGCGCCGAGCGCCAACGGCGAGGGGGCCTTGGAGGCGGCGAGGATCGAGGCGGAGATCGCGCCGGGGCCGGCGAGAAGCGGGATCGCCAGCGGAAAGGCGGCGATGTCGCGGATGTGGTCGAGGCCGACGGCGCGATCGGCGTCGCTCTTGTCGCGGGGTTCCTTCTGCGAAAACACCATCTGAAACGCCGTGGAGAACAGCAGCAGGCCGCCGGCGATGCGGAAGGCCGGAAGCGAAATCCCGAGCAGGGCGAGGAGTTTGCCACCGACCAGCGCGAACGCGAAGAGAATGCCGGTGGCGATCGCGGTGGCGCGGAACGCGATTCGTCGGCGATCGGCGGCGGCGACGCCGGCGGTGAGCCCGATGAACAGCGGCGCCAGCCCGAACGGGTCGACGGTGACGAAGAGAGTGACGAAGGCTTCGAGAAGATAGTCGAGCATGCATCCGGATCCGTTCGGCTCCGCGATCTCTAGCACGGCGCCACCGCTCCGGTCTTCCCTCTCGCCGTCGTTCGAAGCATCGGCCGACCGCCTCCACGGTCGTGCGAAGCGAGCGGCGGACACAGCCCATCGCGAGGCCCGGCGGCCCGAGAGCAGACGCCGAAGCTGCGACGCGGCGACTCAGCCGCTCCGCCGCGGGTGCCGTCGGCGATGCGGTGGGACCGGCGCGCTGCCGCGTGGGCGTCGTCGCGCCCGCTTCCGCGTCGAGCCGCCGGAGCGAGGCCGCCGCGCCGATCGCGGGGTTTCCGTCGATGTCGCCGCGTCCGCGCGCATCGGCCGCCGGGTCGGGCGACACGGCGGCGGCTCCGGACCGGAGCGGGGCGCCGGGATTGGGCCGCAGATACCGCTCCATCGCCTCGAAGATGGCGTTTTTCCTTGGAAAATCGGCCGTTCGATTGGCATTCGCCGGCGGAATCGTCTAAGCAGACCGCACGTGCGAAGACAGGTTTCGAGGGAAGGAAAGAGATCCCTTTGTCCGACCGAGACGAAACGACCCGCGGCGGCGACGACGCCTCCGACATCAAGCCGATTTCCATCGCCGACGAAATGCGCCGCAGCTATCTCGACTACGCCATGAGCGTGATCGTCAGCCGCGCCCTGCCCGACGTGCGCGACGGTCTGAAGCCGGTGCATCGCCGCATTCTCTTCTCGATGAACGAGAACGGCTACGATTGGAACAAGGCCTATCGCAAGTCGGCCCGCGTCGTCGGCGACGTCATCGGTAAATATCATCCGCACGGCGACCAGGCGGTCTACGACGCGCTGGTGCGCATGGCGCAGGACTTCTCGATGCGCCTGCCGCTGGTCGACGGCCAGGGCAACTTCGGCTCGGTCGACGGCGACAGCGCCGCGGCGATGCGATACACCGAAGTCCGTCTGGCCAAGCCGGCGCACAAGCTGCTCGAGAACATCGACGAGGACACCGTCGATTTCCAGCCGAACTACGACGCCACCGAGCGCGAGCCGCTGGTGCTGCCGGCCCGCTTCCCGAACCTTCTCGTCAACGGCGCCGGCGGCATCGCCGTCGGCATGGCCACCAACATCCCGCCGCACAATCTCGGCGAGGTGATCGACGCCACCGTCGCCCTGATCGATCGCCCGGAAATGACGGTCGAGGACCTGATCGACATCGTCCCCGGTCCCGACTTCCCGACCGGCGGCATCATCCTCGGCCGCGCCGGCATCCGCGCCGCCTACACCACCGGTCGCGGCTCGGTTACCATGCGGGGACGGGTCTCGACCGAGATCGCCCGCGGCGGCCGCGAGGCGCTGGTCGTCACCGACATCCCCTATCAGGTGAACAAGGCCGCGATGGTCGAGCGCATCGGCGAGCTGGTGCGTGAGAAGAAGGTCGAGGGCATCGCCGAGGTCCGCGACGAATCCGACCGCGAAGGCTACCGGGTGGTGATCGAGCTGAAGCGCGACGCCATGGCCGACGTGGTGCTGAATCAGCTCTACCGCTTCACCCAGCTGCAATCGACCTTCGGCTGCAACTTCGTCGCGCTGAACGCCGGCCGGCCGCAGTTGATGACGCTGAAGGAGATGCTGACCGCCTTCATCGCCTTCCGCGAGGAGGTGATCGGCCGGCGCACCCGCTATCTGCTCGGCAAGGCGCGCGATCGCGCCCACGTCCTGGTCGGTCTCGCCGTGGCGGTCGCCAACATCGACGAGGTCATCCGCGTCATCCGCGCCGCGCCGGATCCGGCGACCGCGCGCGCCCAGTTGATGGACCGCGACTGGCCGGCCCGCGACATGGCGCCGTTGATCGCGCTGATCGCCGACCCCCGCCACGTGGTGGCGGCGGACGGCACCTTCCGCCTCTCCGAGGAACAGGCTCGCGCCATCCTCGACCTGCGTCTGCAGCGCCTCACCGCTCTCGGCCGCGACGAGATCGCCGACGAGCTCGAGAAGCTCGCCGCCGAGATCGCCGATTATCTCGAGATCCTCGCCTCGCGCGAGCGCATCCTGTCGATGATCAAGGCCGAGCTCGAAGAAGTGAAGGCGGAGTTCGCCACCCCGCGCAAGACCGAGATCGTCGACATCGACGGCGAGGTCGACGACGAGGATCTGATCGCCCGCGAGGACATGGTCGTCACCGTGACCCATGCCGGCTGGATCAAGCGGGTGCCGCTCTCCACCTACCGGGCGCAACGGCGCGGCGGCAAGGGCCGCTCCGGCATGGCGACCAAGGACGAAGATTTCGTCGTCCGCCTGTTCGTCGCCTCGACCCACGCGCCGATCCTGTTCTTCTCATCGCGCGGTCAGGTCTACAAGACCAAGGTATGGCGGCTGCCGCTCGCCGCGCCGCAGGCGCGCGGCAAGGCGCTGGTCAACATGTTCCCGCTCGAGGCCGACGAGCGCATCACCTCGATCCTGCCGTTGCCGGAGGACGAGGCGGAGTGGGCGAAGCTCGACGTGATGTTCGCCACCACCGGCGGCACCGTGCGGCGCAACGCGCTCTCCGACTTCACCCAGGTCAACCGCAACGGCAAGATCGCCATGAAGCTCGAGGAGGGTGAAGGCATCGTCGGGGTCGAGACCTGCATGGAGACCGACGACGTGCTTTTGACCACGGCGCTCGGCCAGTGCATCCGCTTCCCCGTGCCGGACGTCCGCGTCTTCAAGGGGCGCGACTCGATGGGTGTGCGCGGCATCGCGCTCGCCGACGAGGATCGGGTGATCTCGATGACGATCCTGCGCCATTTCGAGGCGGAGGCCGACGAGCGTTCGCTCTATCTGAAGCAGGCGCGCCTGACCCGCGGCGAGACCGAGGCCGAGACCGGCTCCGACGAGGAAGCGGTTTCCGGCGCCGGCCAGCTCGACACCGAGCGCTATGCCTCGATGTCCGCCTCCGAGCAGTTCGTGCTGACGGTGTCGGAGAACGGTTACGGCAAGCGCACCTCGTCGTTCGAGTATCGGACCACGGGACGCGGCGGCAAGGGCATCGTCGCCATGTCGACCGGCCCGCGCAACGGCCAGCTCGTCGCCTCCTTCCCGGTCGAGAACGGCGATCAGATCATGCTGGTGACCGACGGCGGACAGCTCATCCGCTGCCCGGTCGAGGGCATCCGCATCGCCGGCCGCTCGACCCAAGGGGTGATCGTCTTCGACACCGCCGAGAGCGAGCGCGTCGTCTCCGTCGAGCGCATCCGCGAGGAGGAGAGTGACGAGGCCGAAGGCACCGAGGGCGGCGAGGACTGAGCCGCTCGGCGCATCCCACGCCCGTGACGAATCGCGAGGCCCGTCCCTTCGGGGGCGGGCCTCGCGCGTTTTCCGGTCGCATCGACGCTCGCGGCGAACTTCGACCAGCGCCGGAATCGTGCGGCGCGGCGATCGAGTCTCTCGGGGAAGCGGGGGGGAGAGGGGTGGGAGGGCGTGTCGTGTCGGGAGAACACGCCCTCCCTCTACGCATCGCCGGTGGGAGGCGCTGCGCAGTTCGTCGCGGCCGTCGGGCCGAAGACAAAGGAGAGGGCGTGCCCGTCGGGGGAACACGCCCTCCAAGGTGGCGGCCGGATGGCGGGCCGCTGAACCCGAGAAGCCGTCGGCCAGAACGGCTTCGAAACGCGGCTTCCGACCCGGGAGGTCGGGAAGCGTCGCGCCGGCCGGTACGGGGCCGGTCGTCGCGGATGTCGCCGACGCGGCGAATGCGGGCTCGGCGCGTCGCGGGCTCGGTCGATCCCCGGGGGAGGGGGAGGCGAGCACGGTCCCTTCGAACGAGGGTGAAGTTAACGCGACGTTATGTGTGCAATTTTGCGCCGCCGAACATTCGTGTTTCGTGATGCCGGGACGAAGCAACAATGGACGCGGCGGCATCGCGGCGCCCTGGTCGCGTTGAGCCGCCGGCGGTTTCGCCCTATGAGGAGAAGCGCCGGTCGACCGGCGCGCTTCAGGGGAGGCCGCGCGCCGACATGACGAGAACGGTTCTCTATTCGGGGTCCTTCGATCCGGTCACCAATGGTCACGTCGACGTGCTCGCCCAGGCGCTCGACATCGCCGACCGCGTGGTCGTCGCCATCGGCGTTCATCCGGGCAAGAAGCCGTTGTTTTCCTTCGAAGAACGCGCCGAGATGTTCGCCGAGGCGGTGGATGGTCTCGGCGTCGACCGCTCCCGTTTCGAGGTGATCGCCTTCTCCGATCTGGTGGTCGACGCCGCCCGCCGGGTCGGCGCCTGCGCCATCGTGCGCGGCCTGCGCGACGGTACGGATTTCAACTACGAGATGTCGATGGCCGGGATGAACGGCGTCATGGCGCCGACCGTCCGCACCCTGTTCCTGCCCGCCTCGCCGGCGTTCCGTCACATCACCGCCACGCTGGTGCGCCAGATCGCGGCGATGGGCGGCGACGTCGGCTCCTTCGTGTCGCCCTCCGTCGCCCGCCGGTTGGCGGCGCGCTTCGCCTCGCCCGAGTGAGGCACGCGTCTCCCTGTTTCTCCCGAGAAAGGATCTCCCCCGTGCTCCGCAGAACCCTCCTCGCCGCCCTCGCGACCCTGCCGGTCGTCGGCGTCGCCCGTGCCGCCGGTCCGGCCGCCGGTGACCTCGAGAATCGGCTGATCCTGACCTTGAAGACCGGCAAGGTGGTGATTCGCCTCCGCCCCGACGTCGCTCCCAAGCACGTCGAGCGGATCAAGATCCTCACCCGTCGCGGCTTCTACGACGGCCTGAAGTTCCACCGCGTCATCGCCGGCTTCATGGCCCAGACCGGCGATCCGAAGGGCGACGGCACCGGCGGCTCGGATCTGCCGAACCTGCGCGCCGAATTCAACCCGATGCCGTTCGAGCGCGGCACCCTCGGCATGGCCCGCGCCTCCGATCCGAATTCGGCCAACTCGCAGTTCTTCATCATGTTCGCCGACGGCTCGTTCCTGAACGGCAACTACACCGCCTTCGGCGAGGTCGAGTCGGGCATGGAGTTCGTCGACCAAATCAAGAAGGGGCCGAAGGAGCTCAACGGCGTGGTCACCGACCCCGACGTCATCGTCAAGATGCAGGTCGCCGCCGACGCGAAGTGAGGTCGGCCGAGCCGAAGACACGATGACGCCCGGACGATGCGATCGGCCGGGCGTTCGTTTCACGGTTGAAGAGGGTCAGGCGACGCGGACGCCTCCGGCGCCGGTGGGCGGTTCCACCGACCAGCGCACCTGATTGCGGCCGCCCCGCTTGGCGGCGTAGAGGCAGGTGTCGGCGCGTTCGATCATCACCGCCGCGCCGTCGCCCGGCCGCCATTCGGCGACGCCGATCGAGATGGTGATGCGGCCGAGGTTCTCGCCGGTCGAGCGCTTGACCAGCTCCTTGGAGAACACCGCCTCGCGGATGTGTTCGGCGACCACCACCGACTGCTCCTGCGAGGTGCGCGGCAGCAGCACCGCGAACTCCTCGCCGCCGTAGCGGAAGGCGATGTCCTGCCCCTTGATGTTCTGCTTCAGCGCCAACGCCACCAGCCGCAGCACCTGATCACCGGTCTGATGACCGAAGGTGTCGTTGAATTTCTTGAAGTGATCGATGTCGGTGAACAGCAGCGAGAACGCCGGGCCACCGGACTCCGCGTCGCGGACGAGCCGGTCCAGCGTCTGGTCGAAGTGTTTGCGATTGGCGAGCGTGGTGAGATCGTCGACGAGGCTCTCGTAACGGATCGCCTCCAGGCTCTCCTGCAGCTCGGTGATCTGGCGACGCGATTCGGAAAGCTGAGTCTCCAGGTTGCGGTTCACCCGCTCGGTCTCGTGCGTGGCCTCGATCAGGCCCCCGACGATCTCCTCAACCCGGTCGCGATCCTCGGCGCCGACGAGGGCGGCGCGGGCCTCTCCCAGCGACGTCGAATAAACCGCTGTCGATGCCATCTGTTTGTCGAGGAGCCCGGCGACGCCGTTGATCTCGGCGCTGAGACGGCCGCCGACCTCGTCGATCCGCTCGCCGATCCGGGTCGGGGCGATGAACTGCTCGTAGAGATGTTCGAGCTCGCCGAGGGTGATCTTGCCGCGCGCGCGAATGATGTCGTTGATCGACTTGTTCAAGGCGTGGTTGAAGCCTGCGGCATAGGAGTACCACAGCTCGTAGTTGCGAGGATAGGCGGGCAATTCGTTCTTGCGGAGGTGCCCCACGGCGTTCTCGCCGTAGACGATCGTCCGCTTGAAGTCGTCCCTGTCGCTCATCTCGCCCACTCTCCCCGACCTGCCCAAGGTCACGGTCGTTTCGCGACCCGATCGGCCTCCCCGCCGATATTGCTGAAAATGCTCGCCGAGCCCTTAACCTCGGGTAAAGATGTCGCGCTGCGACACTTTGCTTCCCGAATTACGGAAATCTTTCGCGACCGATGCTTGTGGTCGATGCGGCGTCTCTCGCTCGGGTCTTTCCCGCCGCCGTCGCGCCCGACCGCGGGGGAGACGGAAACACCGCTCGGCGTCCGGTCTGCGAACGCCGAATTCGCCGCGACGATTCGATCACGTCCGCCGCGTCGAAACGTCGCCGCGGCGTTCGGATCGCGACCTCACTCGGCGCCGCGCACGCTGCGCACCGGGCGCAGCAGGAAGGCGGGGACGTGATCGCCGAGCCCGATCGGCGCTTCGTCGACCTCGTCGTTCCGCGGTCTCGGCGCCGGCCGATCCCCGGCTCGGACCGGTGCCAGATCCTCGTGCGGACGGTTGTTCCGACGACGATCGCGACCGCCCTCGGCGCTCGCCTCGCGGCGACCCTCCGAACTCGCCTCGCGACGACCTTCCGAGCTCGCCGCGCGCTTTTCGCCGCGCTCGCCGCCGCGCGGCTTGCGCGCGCAGGCCTCGCTCGGTGAAGCCGAAGCTTCGCCACGACCGCCGCCGCGCCGCTTGTCGCCGCCGCGTCCGCTGCGTTCGCGGCCTTCGCCGCTGCGCGGATGGCCCCGGCGCTCCTCTTCCGGCATCTCCGAGATGGTCGGTCCGATCCAGGCGATCTTGTCGCCGGTCAGCTTCTGGATGGCGGCCAGATGCTTGACGTCGAGATCGGTGACGATCGTCACCGCCACGCCGGAGCGCCCGGCGCGTCCGGTGCGGCCGATGCGGTGGACGTAGTCCTCGGAATGAACCGGCACGTCGTAATTGTAGACGTGGGAGACGTCGGGAATGTCGAGACCGCGCGCCGCCACGTCGGAGGCGACGAGCAGCGTCAGCCGATTGCCGCGGAAGGCGTCGAGCGTCGCCATGCGCGCCCGCTGGTCCATGTCGCCGTGCAGCGCGCCGACCGAGAAGCCGTGCTTCTCCAGACTGCGATAGAGCACCTGCACGTCGCGCTTGCGGTTGCAGAAGATGATGCCGTTCTTGAGGTCCTCGGCCGAGCGCAGCATCCGGCGCAGCACGTCGCGCTTGTCGTGCGCCTCGCGGCCGGAGGCGACGAGGTTCTGCGACACCGTCTCGGCGGTGGAGGCGGGCTTGGCCACCTCGATGCGCACCGGGTTGGTGAGGAACATGTCGGCGAGACGCTGGATCTCGGGCGGCATGGTCGCCGAGAACATCAGCGTCTGCCGCGACGGCGGGATCAGCTTGCAGATCTTCTCGATGTCCGGGATGAAGCCCATGTCGAGCATCCGGTCGGCCTCGTCGATGACGATGATCTCGACGCCGGACATCAACAGGCGGCCGCGACCGAACAGGTCGAGCAAGCGACCCGGCGTGGCGATCAGTACGTCGACGCCGCGATCGAGCTTCTTGATCTGCTCGTCGAACGAGACGCCGCCGATCAGCAACGCGACGTTCAGCTTGTGATTGATGCCGCACATCAGGAAGTTTTCTTCGACCTGGGCGGCGAGTTCACGCGTCGGCTCGAGGATCAGCGTCCGTGGCATACGTGCCCGCGCGCGGCCGTTCTCCAGCCGCGTCAGCATCGGCAGCACGAAGGCCGCGGTCTTGCCGGTACCGGTCTGAGCGATGCCGATCAGGTCCTTGAGCTCGAGGACGAGGGGGATCGCCTTTTCCTGGATCGGCGTGGGGGTGGTGTAGCCGGCCGTTTCGACGGCCGAGAGGACCTTTTCGGACAGTCCGAGGTTTGCGAAGCTCATGTTTTCCATCGCGCCCGGGGAACGGGAGGCTCGCGACCCGCGACGGCTCTCTGCGAGGCGTCTCGACGGGGGGAGGTCCGGCGGGCAGTAAATTTTGTGCAATGCGAGATCTCGGCCGGCAAATTAGACGAGACCACGCAAAAGTCAACGTGAATCGCTTGCGGAATGACCCGCTCGGCAGATTTGCGCAGTCGATTTCGCGCCTATATTGCCGAACCGCCGCGCTCGACCACGTGGCGGTTCGGCGAGTCGACCATCCCGCGACCTCGGCCGAGCGGTCGGGCGGAGCTCGAGAGAAGGAGTACGTGATGTCGTCCTTGCCGGTTTTGTTCGTGCCGGGGCTCAACTGTACGGCGTCCTTGTGGGCGACCCAGCTCGCCGCGCTCGGGGCGGGGAGGGCGGTGATCGTCGCCGACCACGGGCGGTCCGAGACGATCGCCGCGATCGCCCACGACGTCCTCGCCGACGCCCCGCCGCGCTTCGCCCTCGCCGGCCTGTCGATGGGCGGATACGTCGCCATGGAGATCTTGCGCGTCGCCCCCGAACGGGTGGATCGCCTCTGTCTCCTCGACACTCAGCCCTACGCCGACGCGCCCGAGGCCTCCGAAGTGCGCCGACAGCTGATCGACATCACCGAGCGGGGCGGTTTCTCCAAGATCGCCGCCATGCAGTATCCCAAACTGGTCGCGCCCGCCCGTCTCGACGACACCGATCTGCAGAAGGTGGTGCGCGCCATGGCCGACGCCACCGGCCCGGCCGCCTTCATTCGCCAACAGAAGGCGATTCTCTCCCGGATCGACAGCCGGCCGTCGCTCGCCGCGATCGCCTGCCCGACCACCGTAGTGGTCGGCGCCGAGGACCAGCTGACGCCGCCCGTCATGGCTCGGGAAATGGCCGAGCTCGTTCCCGGCGCCCACTTGGTCGAGATCCCCGACGCGGGGCATCTGTCGCCGCTCGAGCGGCCGGACGCGGTCACCGCTGCGCTCGCCGCTTGGCTCGGCGACGACGGGCCGCGGTGAGGGCACCCGATCGCGACGTCGCCGTCGAGGACGGCGGGGTATCGCGTCGGGTCGAAACTATTCTCCTTCGATCGCCCGCGAAAATTCTTTTCGTGCGCCGCGAACGACCATTGACCGGAAGTATTTCGCCATGCCACCGTGCGGGACGGGGCGGACGTGGGGTGTTTTTTACTCCGGGTCGTGCCTCGTTCTGCGTATCGGGATGGCGCCGACGTCGGGGGAGAACGTCGATCGGCGCCGAGGGGGTGTGAATGAAGAGTTTCGCGACTGCCTCGCTGCTGGCTCTGTTGGTGTCGGGCCTCGCCGCCGGATCGTCCGTCGCCGCCGAGGCGAAGCAGGACTTCACGCTCGTCAACAAGACGGGCTACGACATCTCTCACGTCTACGTCTCGCCGAGCAAATCGGACGACTGGGAGGAGGATGTTCTCGGCAAGGACGTACTCGAGGACGGCGACGCTTGGGCGATCAAGTTTTCCCGCGCGGAAAAGAGCTGCAAGTGGGACTTGAAGGTCGTCTATTCCGACGACGATTCCTCGGCCTATTGGAAGGGGATCAATCTGTGCGAGGTCGGAAAGATCACCATCCACTACAATCGCAAGTCGGACACCACGTCGGCCGATCTGGAGTGAACGCTCCGATCCGACCGCGCCGTCGCCACGCCCCGGGGTCGAACCCGGGGCGTTTTCGTCTTCGCGACGCCGTGCCGTGGCCGGGCTGATTGCGCCGGCGATCCGGCGGGTGCTAGAAACGGCCGTCCGGCGCCGCTCGCTTCGGCGCGGGACGCTCCCTTGCGTGGTCTTCCGAGGTTTCCATGTCCGTCGATCGTTCGACCGTCGTCCGTGTCGCCCATCTCGCGCGCATCCGCGTCGCCGAAGCGGAGGTGGACAAGCTCCAGGGCGAACTCAATTCGATCCTCGGCTTCGTCGAACAACTCGCCGAGCTCGACGTCTCGGACGTCGAGCCGCTCACCTCGGTGGTTCCGATCGCCATGAAGAAGCGGACCGACGTCGTCACCGACGGCGGCATTCCGAAGAAGGTGACCGCCAACGCGCCGCTTTCCGAGGACGATTTCTTCGTCGTGCCCAAGGTGGTCGAGTGATCGCGCGCCGATCTTCCCGCCCGTTCCCGAAGATGGATTGCCGACCGTGACCGATCTGACCGCACTCACCATCGCCGAGGCCCGCGACGCTCTGGCGAAGAAGGACTTCACCGCCGTCGAGCTGACCGAGGCCTATCTCGGCGCGATGGAGGCCGCCCGCACCCTCAACGCCTATGTCCTGGAGACGCCGGAGAAGGCCCGCGCCATGGCCGCTGCCTCCGACGCCCGCCGCGCCGCCGGCACGGTGGGCGCGCTCGAGGGCATCCCGCTCGGCGTCAAGGATCTCTATTGCACCGAGGGCGTGCGCACCACCGCCTGCTCGAAGATCCTCGACGACTTCACCCCG
This sequence comes from Phyllobacteriaceae bacterium, assembly GCA_012517025.1. GTDB lineage: Bacteria > Pseudomonadota > Alphaproteobacteria > Rhizobiales > Ancalomicrobiaceae > Pinisolibacter. The sequence continues at coordinate 16,032 of JAAYVT010000276.1, forward strand.
CCCTACGAATCGACGGTGACGTCCAATCTGTGGGCCGCGGGCGCGGTGATGCTCGGCAAGCTCGGCTGCGACGAGTTTGCCATGGGCTCGTCGAACGAGACCTCCTGCTTCGGCCCGGTCACCAACCCGTGGCGCCGCAAAGCTGCCGACGGCTCGATCGACCCGACCCCGCTGGTGCCGGGCGGCTCGTCGGGCGGCTCGTCCGCCGCCGTCGCCGCGCATCTGTGCGCCGGCGCCACCGGCACCGACACCGGCGGCTCGATCCGCCAGCCCGCCGCCTTCACCGGCACCGTCGGCATCAAGCCGACCTACGGCCGCTGCTCGCGCTGGGGCATCGTCGCCTTCGCCTCCTCGCTCGATCAGGCCGGCCCGTTCGCCCGCACCGTGCGCGATGCCGCGATCCTGCTGAAGTCCTTCGCCTCGGTCGATCCCAAGGACACCACGTCCGTCGATCTGCCGGTGCCGAACTACGAGGCCTCGATCGGCACCTCGATCAGGGGCAAGGTCATAGGCATTCCGAAGGAATATCGGGTCGACGGCATGCCCGCCGAGATCGAGACCCTCTGGCAGCAGGGCATCGACTGGCTGCGCGCCGCCGGCGCCGAGATCCGCGAGATCTCGCTGCCGCACACCAAATACGCCCTGCCGGCCTATTACATCGTCGCCCCCGCCGAGGCGTCGTCGAACCTCGCCCGCTACGACGGCATCCGCTACGGCCTGCGGGTGACCGGCGACGACATCACCGACACCTACGAGCTGACGCGGGCCGCCGGCTTCGGCTCGGAAGTGCGTCGCCGCATCATGATCGGCACCTACGTGCTCTCCGCCGGCTATTACGACGCCTATTACGTCCGCGCCCAGAAGGTCCGCACCCTGATCAAGCGCGACTTCGACATCGCCTTCCAGGCAGGCGTCGACGCGGTGCTGACGCCGGCGACGCCGTCCTCGGCCTTCGGCATCGGCGAGAAGTCGGGCGGCGATCCGGTCGAGATGTACCTCAACGACATCTTCACCGTGACGGTGAACATGGCGGGTCTGCCCGGCATGGTGGTTCCCGGCGGTCTCGACGCCAAGGGCCTGCCGCTCGGCCTGCAGCTGATCGGCCGTCCCTTCGAGGAAGAGACGCTGTTCCAGGTCGGCGAAGTGATCGAGCAGGCCGCCGGTCGCTTCACCCCCGAGAAGTGGTGGTGATCCGCGGTCACCGCCTCGCGACCCTCGTGCTCGCCGCCGTCTGCGCGGCGGGCGGCGCCTCCGCGCAAGGCGTGAAGACCTTTTCGGCGGCGGACGTGATCAACGGCACCAAGGTCTCGCGCGAGCAATGCGCCGCGACCCCGCGTGCCGTCTTCGTCGAGAGCTTCGGCCAGGGCATCTGCATCCGCTACTATCTCTCCGGCCCGGCGAAGGGGCTGGCGCCGATCGTCTTCTTCACCGGCGACGTGCTCGGCCTCGACGACAAGGGCCGCCGCGAGGTCGATCCCGGCTATCTCACCCAGGCGCCGGAATTCATCGACATCGCCTCGAAGGTGTGGGCGGGGCGACTGAAGGCGCCGATGATCTTCTTCGGCCGGATGGGGATGAACGGCTCGTCCGGTTGGCACGGCGACCGCCGCACCGCGCTCGAGGTCGACGTGACGAAGAAGGCCCTCGACGCCATCGCCGCGCGGGAAGGGGCGACCGGCTTCCATCTCGTCGGCCAGTCGGGCGGGGCGATGCTGGTGCCGGCGCTGCTCGCCGCCCGCGACGACGTCGGTTGCGCCGTGATCGCCTCCGGCCCGCTCGATTTCCGCGCCTTCACCAAGGCCTACGGCATCACCTTCCGCACCTCCGGCGCGCGGGCTCACTACGACCCGATGGCCGACGTCGCGAAGATCGCCCCGAAGATCGCCGGCGACGGCGGCTCGCGTCTGTTCGTGTTGACCGACCCGAAGGATCGCGCCGTGCCGGCGAAGTTCCAAGCGCCGTTCGTGACGGCGCTGGAGGCCGCCGGCGGTCGCCCGGCGCAGATCTTCACCGACGGCCGCGACAAGGATCATCACGCCCTGATCGAGAAGGCGCTGTTCGTCGCCGGCGAGTGCGTCGCCGAGGTGAGCGACGCCGACGTGGTGCGCCATTGGCAGGGCCGGGCGGGCGACGACCTGCCGCGGTGATCGGGGCTTCGTCCGCGCGCCGAACGACGGTACGCGGACGAACCCCCCTCCCGCGCGTACCGCCCATCTCCTCTGCGATTCGGCGGGATCTCGGTATCTTTACGTAATCTCGACGACGGACCAGACTGCCGGATCCGCGCGCTCCGAGACGAAGCGCCGCGCCCGAGGTCCGGCCGACCGGACCCGCCCGATCCGAGGAGATGCCCATGACCGCCGCGACGGACACCGCCGCCCCGACCGTGAAGGTGCCGGCCGCCGCCGATGGGACCGCTTGGACGATCCTCGTCATGCTGTCGCTGTCGCACATGCTCAACGACACCATGCAGTCGGTGATCGCCGCGAGCTATCCGATCCTCAAGGACAGCTTCTCGCTCGACTTCGGCCAGATCGGCCTGATCACTCTGTGCTTCCAGGTCACCGCCTCGGTGTTGCAGCCGCTCGTCGGCATCTACACCGACCGCCACCCCAAGCCCTTCAGCCTCGCCTTCGGCATGGGCTCGACCCTGATCGGCTTGTTGCTGATGTCGGTCGCGCCGACCTACGGCGTGCTGCTGATCTCGGTCGGTCTGATCGGTACCGGCTCGTCGATCTTCCATCCGGAATCCTCACGCATGGCGCGGCTCGCCTCGGGCGGGCGCCACGGCCTCGCCCAGTCGCTGTTCCAGGTCGGCGGCAATTCCGGCACCGCCTTCGGACCGTTGCTCGCCGCCTTCGTCGTGCTGCCGAACGGCCGCTCGTCGGTCGCTTGGTTCTCGATCCTGGCGTTGATCGGCATCACGCTGCTGACCCGCGTCGGCCTGTGGGGCATCGCCCATCGCCGCGCTCGCCCGGCGCCCAAGGTTCGCCCGACCTCCGATCTGCCGCGCGCCGTGGTGATCCGCTCGATCTTCGTGCTGATGCTGCTGGTGTTCTCCAAGAACGTCTATCTGGCGTCGATCTCGAGCTACTACACCTTCTACCTGATCGACACCTTCCAGATGCCGGTGAAGGAGGCTCAGCTCTACCTCTTCCTGTTCCTCGGCGCCGCCGCCCTCGGCACGCTGGTGGGCGGGCCGGTCGGCGATCGCATCGGCCGCAAGGCGGTGATCTGGGTGTCGATCCTCGGCGTGCTGCCGTTCTCGCTCCTGCTGCCGCATCTCGGCCCGACCGGCACGGCGATCTGTTCGGTACTGATCGGCCTGATCCTGTCCTCGGCCTTCTCGGCGATCCTGGTCTTCGCGCAAGAGCTGGTGCCGGGCCGGGTCGGCATGATCGCCGGCCTGTTCTTCGGCCTCGCCTTCGGCTTCGGCGGTCTCGG
>JAAYVT010000277.1 GCA_012517025.1 Phyllobacteriaceae bacterium
CGGCTCCGGGCTCCCTCTGCGCCTCGACGAGGTGAGGCGAGGATGGAATCCCCAGGGGATGGGGGAGCCGAGAACGGTTCGGAGGGTGCCCCCTCCGGACGGTGGTCGTCGTGGCGGCGTCACGCCTCTCCCAACGCGGCGAGAAAGTCCCGCATCAGCCAGCGGACGTCGTTCATGCCCGGCAGGGCGAAGTCGGCGGCGTGATCGCACCGCCCGCCGACCTCGATCGACGTGCCGCCGAAGTCGCGCGCGGCGGCGTGGATCTCGTCGTCGCCGCGACCGCCGCCGAACACGATCGGGATGCGCTCGATCAGCGCGGCGTCGTTCATCAGGCGGTGGATCGCCCGCCCGAGCGAGGCACCGGCGAAGCCGATGCGGACGACGCCGGCGCCGGAGCGCATCGCGTAGACCGCCGGGGCCAGCGCCACCGCGTCGCGCGCCGTCGCCCGCGCCGCCGCCGCCAGCTCGGCGTCGTCGCCGTGCGCCAGCGCGATCGACAGGCCTTCGTCGACGACGTTCACGCCCGAGGCGACCACGCCGGGCCGGGCGATCAGACGGCGCACCGCGTCGAGGTCGCCGTCGCAGCGCGATTTCGTGGTGGCGCCGTCGAGGCCGCGCAGCTCAAGCCCGCCGGAGGCGCAACCCGGCAACCGCAGCGGCGCCAGCCGCCGATCGATCTCGGCGAAGGATCGCTCGCCGAGCACCGCGACCGCGCCCTCGCTCGCCTCGGCGAGCCGGCCGAGCAGCGACACCGTCTCGGCGATAACCGCCTCGCCGTCGCGCGTCGCCTCGTCGAAGACCGTCCCCTCCAGCGAGAAGAAGAAGGCCTTCAGCCGGGCGTTCTCGAACAACGAGCGCACGGCGGTGCGGAACGGCGGCGGCGCGGCGGCGGGGGAGAGGCGGGCGAGGGTCATGGCCGGCATTGCCTCTCGAGCGTGTCGAAGGCGGCGGAGAAACCGATCAGGCTGTAGGTGTCGACGGTGGCGTTGCCGCGCGCCGAGCGGGCGGAGACCTGCAGGTCGCGGCCGGCCCGGAACAGCTGCAACGCCGTCTTCTCGTCGCCGGCCGACTGCAGCCAGGCGGTCTCGCCCTGCGGCATCAAGGTGAGGGCGCGGCCGTCGATGGTCAGGGTGTGGGCGCCGGGGGCGAGGGGGAAGCCGAAGCGGATGGAGATCTCGCTGCCGCCGCCCTCACGGGCCGCCTTGGTGGTCACGAACAGATTGCCGGGGTCGCGTTTGAGGTCGGCGGGGGCGCGCGCCGTCGGCGAGGAGATGACGAAACAGACGCGCTCGCCGCCCTGCGTCGCTTCGACGGCGCGCCACGCGCCGTTCTCCAGCAGGATCTTCTGATCGGCGTGAGCCGCCGTGGTCGCGACGAGGAGCGAGGCGACGATCGCCGCCGGATGGAGAAGGGCTTTCCGCGAGTGGGTCATTCCGTTTCCCGTTGTCGACTCGGTCTCGCGAACCGCCGAGACGGCGGTTCCGAGGGTTTCCGGATGCGCCGGATGTGGGAGATTTGGAAGTCGATGCGCGCCGAAGTCAACGTAAAATAGCTTTAACATGCCGGTTAAGTTCTCTGAACATCAGTATGAGCGAACTATAAATTTGAATTTCGGAAGTAGTAATCGAAGGATTGAACCTCGGCGCGAGTGTGTTATGACTTCCCTCGGCGGGGTCGCCGGAAAGGGAAACGGAGAGGGAGACGGCACACGGCCATGTCTGTGATCGCCACTCTGAACCGGTTGTTGGCGCCGGTGCCGCAGACGATGCTGGTGGCGGCGGTGGCCACCCTGTCGATC
>JAAYVT010000278.1 GCA_012517025.1 Phyllobacteriaceae bacterium
CGCGCCCGACCTTGGCGGCGATGGCGCGGCGGTTGGCGACAATGGCGGCGGTGTCGATGGTCAGGCGAGTCGGCGGGAGTAGGGCGGAGTCGGTCATGCCCCGCAAGGTGCACCCGAAAGGGGCGACGTCAAGGCGCCGTTCGGACAACCGAGGCGCGCGTCGGTGCCCTTGTGTCGCGGATGCGGCCGTGGTCCGTTCGAGACCCGCTCAGCGACGGACGCCCGGTGCATGACTTCCCCCACCGTTCCCCCGCCCGCGCCCGGCCGTGCCGCCGCCGGCCGTGCCACCGGAGTGCGGCGCGGGTCCCGCGACTGGATCCGCATCAACGCGGCGCTGTTCCTGTCCGGCTATGCGATCTTCTCGCAACTCTATTGCGTGCAGCCGTTGCTGCCCGATCTCGCCCGCGCCTTCTCGGTGTCGGCGGCGGAGAGCTCGCTCGCCCTGTCGATGTCGACGGGGACGCTGGCGGTGGCGATTCTCGCCGCCGGCGCGCTGTCGCGCAGCCTCGCCCGCAAGACCCTGATGTTCGCCTCGCTCGGCTTCGCCGCCGCCTTCGGTCTCGCCGCCGCGATCGCGCCGTCCTGGCACCTGCTGCTGGTGCTCCGGGCACTGGAGGGGGTGGCGCTCGGCGGCGCCCCGGCGGTCGCCATGGCCTATCTCGCCGAGGAGATCGAGCCCGCCGGCCTCGGCGCCGCGATGGGGCTCTACATCGGCGGCAACGCCGCCGGCGGCATGGCCGGCCGCGTCGTCACCGGCCTCGTCGCCGAGCACGCCGATTGGCGGATCGCGCTGGCGGTCACCGGCGCCCTCGGGCTCGCCGCCGCCCTCGGCTTCGCCACGCTGCTGCCGCCGTCGCGCAACTTCACCCCGCACCCCTTCGGCGGCCTCGCGCCGCATCTGGCGGCATGGCGGCACCACCTGCGCGATCGCCGGCTGACCGCGTTGTTCGCCACCGCCTTCCTGGCGATGGGGAGCTTCGTCACCGTCTACAACTACGCCGGCTTCCGCCTGACCGCCCCGCCGTTCGACCTCGGACAGGCGGCGGTCGGCGCGATCTTCCTGGTCTACGTCGCCGGCATCGTCGCCTCGCCGACCGCCGGGGCGCTGGCCGATCGCTTCGGCCGGCCGCGCGTGCTCGCCGGCGGCGTCGTGCTGACGGCGCTCGGCCTCGCGGTGACGCTGGCCGAATGGATCCCGGCGATCGTGGTCGGCATCGCGCTGCTGACCGCCGGCTTCTTCGCCGTCCACACCGTCGCCGGCGGCTGGGTCGGGGCGCGGGCGAAGGGCGAGAAGGCGCACGCCTCCTCGCTCTATCTCCTCGCCTATTACCTCGGCTCGTCGGTGATGGGCTCGCTCGGCGGCCTCGCCTGGACGCAGGCCGGCTGGGGCGGCGTGGTGGGGTTCGTCACGGTTCTGCTCGTCGCCGAGGCGGCACTCGCCGTCGTTCTCGCCCGCGACGCCGGCTGAGCGGACCCCACGCAAGGGAACCGATCGCCGCCTCGTCGGTTGTCCCGTCGAAGCCGTCCGACGCCCGGACGGACGACGATCGGGAGACCCGACACCATGAAGAACATCGTGATTTCGACCGCCTTCGCGACCGTCCTCGTCGCCTCGCTCGCCACCCCCTCGATGGCCGATCAGTCCGGCGGTGCGGTCGGCGGGGCCGCCGCCGGTGCGGTCGGTGGCGCCATCGTCGGCGGTCCGGTCGGCGCGGTGATCGGCGGCGTGGCCGGTGCCGTCGGCGGTGCCGCGCTCGGCACCATCACCGAGGACGACGAGGTGTGGATCCGCGACTACGTCGCCGCCCACCCGCATGCCACGGTGACGGTCGAGGAGCCGATCGTGGTCGGCAAGCCGCTGCCGCGCGAGGTCACGGTCTACGAGATCGACGGCAATCCTCGTTTCACCGAGTATCGCTACGCCTATGTGAACGGCAACTACCTGCTGGTCGATCGCGACGGCAACGTCGTCGGAACGATCGTGAACTGACCGGACCGCGACGCATGTGGTGCGGCGGTCGCCACGGCGGCCGCCGCCGTCGCATCTCACCCCCGCATCTCGGGGATCTGCTCGTCGCGCACCAGGTCGGAGAAGCGGGTGTACTCGCCGGCGAAGTGCAGCTCCACCGACCCGGTCGGGCCGTGACGCTGCTTGCCGACGATCACCTCGGCGATCCCCTTCATGCGGTTGAACTTCTCTTCCCACTTGAACCAGGCGTCGGTGCCCTTTTCCTGCGGCTCCTGGTTCTTGAGGTAGTATTCCTCGCGGTAGACGAACATCACGACGTCGGCGTCCTGCTCGATCGAGCCGGATTCGCGCAGGTCCGAGAGCTGCGGTCGCTTGTCGTCGCGGTTCTCGACCTGACGCGACAGCTGCGACAACGCGACGATCGGCGTGTTCAGCTCCTTCGCCAGCGCCTTCAGACCGGTGGTGATCTCGGTGATCTCCTGGACGCGATTGTCGCCCTTCTTGGACGAGCCGGTGAGGAGCTGCAGGTAGTCGACGATGACGACGTCGAGCCCCTTCTGGCGCTTCAGCCGCCGCGCCCGCGCCGCCAACTGGGCGATCGAGATGCCGCCGGTCTGGTCGACGTAGAGCGGGATCGACTGCATCATCTGGCTCGCTTCGACCAGCTTCTCGAATTCCGAATCGTTGATGTCGCCGCGCCGGATCTTGTTCGACGGGATCTCCGCCTGTTCGGAGATGATGCGGGTGGCGAGCTGCTCGGAACTCATTTCCAGCGAGAAGAAGCCGACGATGCCGCCGTCGACAGTCTCGAGCGTGCCGTCGGCGCGCTCCTCGGCGCGATGGGCCGAGGCGATGTTGAAGGCGATGTTGGTGGCCAGCGACGTCTTGCCCATCGCCGGACGGCCGGCGAGGATGACGAGGTCGGAGCGCTGCAACCCGCCGAGCCGTTGGTCGAGCGAGGTGATGCCGGTGGAGATGCCGGAGAGCTTGCCGGCGCGTTGGAACGCCGCCGCCGCCATCTCGATCGAGCCGCGCAACGCATCGGAGAAAGTGACGAAGCCGCCATCGTAGCGCCCCTGCTCGGCGAGCTCGAAGAGGCGCCGCTCGGCGTCCTCGATCTGCGAGCGCGGCGGCATGTCGACCGGCGCGTCGAAGGCGATGTTGACCATGTCCTCGCCGATGCGGATGAGGTTCCGCCTCACCGCCAATTCCTGGATCTGCCGGCCGTAGTCCTCGGCGTTGATGATCGTGGTGGCGTCGGAGGCGAGACGCAGCAGGTATTGCGTCGGCGTCAGGTCGGCGATCTGCTGATCGGCAGGGAAGAAGGTCTTCAGCGTGATCGGCGAGGCGGTCTTGCCGGCGCGGATCATCATGCCGATGCGCTCGTAGATCTCCTTGTGCGGCTCCAGGAAGAAGTGGGCCGGCTCCAGGAAGTCGGAGACGCGATAATAGGTCTCGTTGTTGACGAGGATGGCGCCGAGCAACTGGCGCTCGGCCTCGACGTTGTGCGGAGCGGTACGGGCGAGGGCGGGGAGGTTGTCCTCCACGCGGCGGATCGGAGCTTTCATCGGCGGACCTGTCGGGCGACGTGCGAGGGGCGGCGCGCGAGGCGGCCGGCGCCATCTTTTCGCCTCGAACCTTAACGGCGCGCTTCCGCCCACAAAAGCGTCCACCGGATCATACCCGCTCGTCCACAGGAATGAATCGGGGAGCGAGATTCCGAGTCTTGACCGTTGCAGCGGGGAAGATTCGCCGCCCGGCGCCGATCGGACGCCTCCACCTTCATGAAATTCCGGAAGCGCGACCTCGCCGAACGGCAGGAAGCACTCCGAGTGGAAAGAGGTTTTCCAGGCCCTCGTGTCCGCGCCGCCGCTCATCGTGCCGCGATACTGCGGCGCAGTAGAAAATAGAGACGGCGCGTCAATCTATTACCGCGACCGCGAATTGTTCGGCCGGTCGAAAGCGTAGAAATACCGAAAGGGTGATTGCGAGCGGCAAGCCGTCGCCTCCCCGCCGCCGGGTGAATGATAGAAGTTGCGCATATTCGAAATAACGGAACTTCCGTTCCGACGTGAAGCGAGCGCCCTTCGGAAGAGGGGATCGTCGCCTCGAACGGGAGATCTGCGGTCCCCGGATCGGCACTCCGTCGCGTCTCGGGGTGCGGTCGGACCCGGAGTGTGGTCATGGTTCGTCTCGCCGCGACCGTTCTCGTCGCCGCCGTCGTCTCGTCGATGGCGGCTTCCGCTTTCGCCGAAGAGGCCAATTGGAAACGCGGGCGGATCTACTACCGCAGCGTCTGCACCTCCTGCCACGCCGCCGAGGCGATCGGCGCCATCGCTCCGTCCACCCGCACCAAGGCCGAATGGGCCGCCTATCTGCAGGCCGACGCCCACGCCAAAGGCGCCGACAAGGTCTCCCGCTTCCTCTCCAAGGCCTATCGCGCCGAGATCAAGGGCTCCAACAAGGCGGCCGAGAAGTTCGCGGATCTTTCCGACGAGGCGTTGACCGCCGACGTCGCGGCCTTCCTGGCGCGCGGCGCCAAGGACGGCGACGAACCCGCTTCCTGCAACTGACGCGAGGCCCGAGGTCGGTCGCGACGACCGGCGTCGGGCGAGGAGCGGCATCATGAGCGATACGCAATCGCGCTTTCCCGGTCTGCGGGAAGACTTCGAGACGATCTTCGTGAAGGAGTGGTCGCCCTATCTCGGGGCGCTCCTGCTGGTTCTGGTCGTCGTCGCCCTGATGACCACCGGCCTGTTCTGGGGCGTCTTCGGCGGGGTGAAATATTGGGGCGACCGCATCAACGGCGCGCTCGGTCTGGCGCCGCTGCTCGGCATCGCCGAGGCCAAGGAGACGCTGCTGACGCACCGCATGTCGTTGATGAACATCCTGCTCGTCGCCGGCGCCTTCACCGCCGCTCTGATGTCGGGCCAGTTCCAGCCCAACCGTGCCCCCAGACTCGAATACGTCTGGGCCGCGCTCGGCGGCTCGGCGATGGGCATCGGCGCCTCGCTCGCCGGAGGCTGCACGACCGGCGGGTTCTTCAATCCGGTCGTTCACTCCTCGCCCGCCGGTTGGGTGATGTGGCTCGGTCTGCTCACCGGAGCCTGGGTCGGGCTGAAGGCATTGATGTGGACGCTCGACCACGTCGAATGGGGGACGGTGGCCCCGGCGCAGATCGTGGTGCCGCCGGCGGTGAGGCGTCTCTATCCGCTGGCCGGACTGGCGGTGGCGATCGGCGTCGTGGCGTGGAGCGCCAGCTGGTGGTCCTCGCCCGACAAGCAACTCGCCGCGCGCGCCCTGATCGTCGTCGCCGGCTTCGCGATCGGCTTCGTCATGCATCGTTCGCGCCTGTGCTTCGCGCGCTCGATCCGCGAGCCCTTCATGACGGCCGAGGGCACCATGACCAAGGCGGTCATCCTGGCCATGGCGGTCGGCATCCCGCTCGCGGCTCTGTTGTTCCGGGCCAAGGTGATCGATCCCTACGTCGCCATCCCGCCGACCTTCTGGATCGGCTCGCTGGTCGGCGGAGCGATCTTCGGCGTCGGCATGGTCTTCGCGGGCGGCTGCGCCTCCGGCGCCTTGTGGCGGATGGGCGAGGGGCACGCCAAGCTCTGGGTGGCGATGCTGTTCTTCGCCTGGATCGGCTCGATCGCCTCCGCCGTCTTCAAGAAGCTCGGCCTCACCGCCATCGACGAGACCAACGTCGAGACCTGGGAAATGACCGGCGTCGGTCGCCAGGCCTTCTTCCCCGATCTCTTCGGCGGGTGGGGCTGGGCGCTGCTGGCCGGATTCGGCCTTCTCGCCGTGTGGTACGCGGTCGTCCGCTGGAACGAGACGACCGAAAAACTCACCGTCCTGTGACGCGCAATTCAGGGAGACGAAAGATGAAAGCCCCACACTTCACCCTGGCCGGCGCGCTCGCCCTGGCGACCCTGCCGCTCCTCGTCGCCACGACCGTCGTCCCGGCCGCGGCCGAGACGGCGCTGCAACGCAAGGAGGGGTGGTTTTCGGTTCTGACCGACTACGCGAAGGTTCGCGCCGAGGCGACCATCCCGCCGAAGAAGGGCGTGACCATCGTCGACAGCCGTCCGACCGCTCGCCAATACGACCCCGGCCACATTCCGGGGGCCGTGAGCCTGCCGGACAGTGCTTTCGACAAATCGGTCGACAAGCTGCCCGCCGACAAGGCCACGAAGCTGATCTTCTACTGCGGCGGCGTCGACTGCATGCTCTCGCACGAGAGCGCCAAGAAGGCGCAGGCGCTCGGATACACCGACATCGCGGTCTATGCCGAGGGCATGCCGGACTGGAAGGCCAAGGGCGGTCCGGTCGCGGTGTCCGCCGCCTACGTCAAGAAGCTGATGGACGAGAAGCAGCCCTACACGTTGATCGACGCGCGACCGAAGCGGGTCACCGACAAGGGCATGATTCCCACCGCGATCGCGATCTCCGACAGCGAGTTCGACAAGAACGTCGACAAGCTGCCCGCCGACAAGACCGCGCTCCTCGTCTATTACTGCGGCGGTCTCGACTGCGTGCTCTCCGACGCCTCCGCCGAAAAGGCGCGCAAACTCGGTTACACCAACGTCGTGACCTATCCCGAGGGCTATCCCGAGTGGTCGAAGCTCTTCGGTGCCGGCCCGACCGCGGCCGCCGCGTCGCCGCAAGCCGGGGCGGCGGCACGCACCGAGGCGGTGCTGGTGGCGGGCAAGGAGAAGGGCTCGGTCACCGTCGCGTCCTTCGAGGCGGCGTGGAAGGCGGATCCCGCCGCGATCGTCCTCGTCGATGTGCGCAATCCCAACGAATATGCCGCCGGAACCATCAAGGGGGCGATCAACGTGCCGATGGGTGAGCTCGAGAAGAAGCTCACGACCCTGCCCAAGGACAAGCCGATCGTCTTCGTCTGCGGCACCGGCGCGCGTGCCGGCGAAGCCTACGACACCGCCAAGATGTTCGCCGCCGATCTCCAGGTCGCCTTCCTCGACGCGACGGTGAAGTTCGCCGGCGACGGCACCGCGACCATGACGCAGAAGTGAGGTCGCCGACACGGCATCGAAACGCGAAAGAGCCGGGCGTCGCCGCCCGGCTCTCGTTCGATTCTCGTCTGCCGACGTCGAGGATCACTCCTCGCCGTGGTAGCCTTCTTCGTCGGTGATCGGGCCGACTTCGCGCTCGAACAGGTTGTCGTCCTCGCGAACCAGAACCTCTTCGCCGCGCGCCTGACGCTCCGCCTCGTCGGCCGAACGGGCGATGTTGACGGTCACCGTCGCCATCACTTCCGGATGCAGCGCGATCGTCACGGTGTGCAGACCGATCGTCTTGATCGGGGCCTTGAGCTCGACCTGGGTGCGCTCGACGGTGAAGCCGCCGGCGATCACCAGATCCGCCACGTCGCGGGCCGACACCGAGCCGTAGAGATGGCCCATCTCGCCGGCCGAGCGCACCGCCACGAAGGACTGACCGTCGAGCTTCTCGGCGATCACCTGCGCCTCGGCCTTGCGCTCCAGGTTGCGCGCCTCGAGCTGCACCTTCTGGCTCTCGAAATACTCGCGGTTCGCCTTGTTGGCGCGCAGCGCCTTGGCGCGCGGCAGCAGGAAGTTGCGGGCGTAGCCGTCCTTGACCTTGACGACGTCGCCCATCTGGCCGAGCCGGCCGATGCGTTCGAGCAGGATGACTTCCATGGAATTTCTCCTCGGGGTTCGTGTGTGCGTTTCGAGTTCCGTCACTCCTCGCCCGACGCGCCGGAGCGGCTCCGGCCGCGCAGGTCGAGGAAGGTTTCGGCGAGCCCGGTCAGCGCCATGACGAGCGCCGCGACGGGAAAGAGCAGCACCAGCCCGTAGGCGGTGGAGCGTAGGATCCACCGCATGTCGGTGGATCGCGTCAGCACGGTCAGGACCGCCATGCCGACGAGGAACAGCGGCGCGAAGGCCGCGCCCGCCGCGATCGCGGCGAGAATGCCGATCGTGCCGGGCAGGAAGGCGGCGGCGAAACCGGCGGCGAAGACGAGGCCCGTCCACGGCGACACCCGGATCTCGGCGAGATCCTCCCACGGCCGGGTGAGCCGTCCAGCCCGCCGCACGATCCGCGCCGCCAGCACCAGATCGAGGATCAGCACCAACGTCCAGAAGCCGGGGAAGAAGGCCGGCATCACCCGGACCGAGGCGCGCACCAGCGGTTCCAGCGCCATCGCCTCCGGCAGGTCGGCCGGCGGCGTGCCACCGGCGGCCAGCGCCTCGTGGAAGGCGGCGACCACCTCGCGCGTCGTCTCGGTGACGTCGAAGCCGATGCCGATCGCGCCCGCCACGGTGGCGATCGCCATCGTCACGGCGGCGATGGTGGCGATCCGGCCGGTCGAGGGACGCTCGACGCCGTTCGGGGTGGCGACCTCGCGGCCGGCCAGTTCGGTCAGCAGCAGCGCAGGCACGCCGGCCGTGCCGAGCGACACCAGCGCGGCGGGGGTGCCGAGTTCGAACAGCAGCACGAAGGCGGCGAGAAAGGCGCCGAGCACCCCGGCGAGGGTGCCCCAGCCGAGCCCGGCGATCATCAGCGGCAGCGGCGAGGCGAGGAACAGCGGCAGCGTCAGCAGGTTGCCGCCGACGAGCGAAGCGAACAGCACCGCCGAGAGCAACCCGGCGCCGCATCCCACCAACACGGAAGAGATCGAGATCTTGCTCGTCATGTCGCCCAGCTGTCCCGTCTCTCGTGGCCCGAGAGAGGTTAGAGGCGTTTCCGCCCCAGCCCGATCGTTCGGGTGGCGCGTCTCGGCACGCCACGTCGGCCGCCCCTTCGCGAGGGGAAGAGGGAGCGGCGGACCGCTCCCTCGGATCTCGTCACGCGGAAACCCGCGCGGACGTCACTTGATGACGAACGGCAGCAGGCCGACGAAGCGCGCGCGCTTGATTGCCTTGGCGAGCTCGCGCTGCTTCTTGGCGGAGACCGCCGTGATGCGCGACGGCACGATCTTGCCGCGCTCGGAGACGAAGCGC
>JAAYVT010000279.1 GCA_012517025.1 Phyllobacteriaceae bacterium
GGCGCGCCGCCGGTGCGCCAGGCGTGCTCGGAGACGGTGAACTCGCCGTCCATCGACAGCCGGCCGTCCTTCACCTCCTGCGCCGCGATCGCCACTGTCATCATCTTGGTGAGGTTGCCGGGGACGAAGACTTTGTCGGGGTTCTTGGAAAACAGCACCGCGCCGGTCGCCGCGTCGACGAGCAGTGCGATCTCGGACTTGGTGTCGATCGCGCCGGAATTGGTCTGCGCCGGCGGTTTCGCCGCGGCGACCAGGGCGAGGGCGACGGTGGCGGCGATCACGCGGCCGAGGCGAGACCCGAGCCCGCGGGCCCTGTCGATGAAACGTTCGCGCATACCGTCCCCTTCCCCTTCTCTCGGGCGTCCGAGCCGCCGGACACGGCGAAGGCTCTGCACGAGGAATCGGGCGAAGTATAGGAAAGGCGACGTGGTGTCGTCACGCCGCTCGATGCGCGATCCGTCCGATCACTGCGGCAACCGCCCCAACGTCTCTCCCTCGGAGAGGCGATCGAAGGCCGCCGAAATCCGCGTCTCCGCGGCGTATGAGGCGCGCTGACCGGTCGGCAAAGCCGAAGTGTCGTAGCGCGGCGAGGCGGTCGGCAGCGGCACCAGCGACATCGGCGCCCCCGAAGCCCCCGGCATTTCCGCCTCGATGACCTCGGCCGAGGTCGCCGCCGGCTTGGGCAACGGCGTCCGCGTGACGGTCGGCGACAGCCGCGCCGGCGCCACGCCGGCGAGTTCGAAGGCGGTCGCGTCCTGGTTGGAGGCGAGCGCCCGCGCCGAGGTCGGCAGCGGCGGCCGCTTCTGCAGCAACGCGTTGCTCGGAACCGCGCCGCGCGCGTCGGCGACCATGGTCGGCGCGCGAACCGGCGCGATCGCCGGCTCGGGAGCGCGCCGCGGCCCGGCGGGCAGATCGGCGGAGGCGACGAGGATGCGATCGTCGGCGCCCGGCAGCAGGCCGGGGCCGCGCAGCGAGGCCGTCAGCGTGCGCTGATCGGAGCCGGCGAGACCGGCGCGACCGACGTATTGCACGCGCACGCGAGCGACGCCGCGCCCCTTGACGTCGAGCAGGCTCGCCGTCCTCTCGGAAAGGTCGATGACGCGACCCCGGGCATAGGGCCCGCGATCGTTGACGCGGACGATGATCGATCGGCCGGTGTCGAGCGCGGTGATGCGCGCATAGGACGGCAGCGGCATGGTCGGGTGGGCGGCGGAGATCGAGTCGCGATCGTAGACTTCGCCGTTGGCGGTGCGGGTGCCGTGATGGACGTCGCCGCCGTACCACGAGGCGTAGCCGGTCTCGTCGAGGCTCGGATTCTCTTGCGGAACGTAGGTGCGGCCGTTGACGGCGTAGGGCTTGCCGACCTGATAACGACCGCCGCCGGGGGTGACCTTGTCGTGCGGGCCGACGACCCGCTCCAGCGGCTCGACCGAACTCATGTGGGTCAACTGCTTGACCGACGAACATCCCGAAAGGGACAGTGCCGTGGTGGTGACGAGTGCCCCCCACACGAGGGCCATGCGCTTCGTTCTGGCGGCGCCGTTCACCATGCCGTCTTTCCCCCTGCCGCGTTTCGCGGCGATGACGCCCGTGTCGCCTCTTCGAGACGGCACCGCGACATACGATGTTCGTCGAACGCGGTTACTCCCTGGTGAATTTATACCGAGTTCACGCGACCGTGAAAAGACCCCCTCCCCGCCCGGCCGGTTCGCCGCCGCCGACGAGAATCGCGGCCGACGGCAAGGTGGCTAAGGCGCGGATCCGACCGCATTTTCCGCCGCCCGCCGCGCCGCCGCACGGCTCGCCGCGTAGCCCTCGGCGACGTGGACGAAGTCCCGCTTCACCGACCAACGCCACGACCGATCGCGCGGTCCGCCGACGATCCGGTAGATGCTCAACCGACGAAAGCCGGGCGCCACGGCCGTCTCCTCGGCGACCCCGAGCGGTCCGACGTTCCAGGTCCGGCGCCAATCGAAGCGCGTCGCGTGTGGCTCGTCCATGCCGTCCTCGCCGTTTCGTCCGTCGTCGCGGTCCGCTCGAGCCGCCCGCCGCGAGTGTCACCGCGACCGCGCCGCGTTTCAAGGAGAAGGCGTCCGGCGACGGCAGGTAGAAGGCGTCGGTTGCGAACTCCGCCTTCGCTTCCGCCTCCCGCGATCCGGTCAGAAATGATGACGAATTCCGATGACGCCGTATTGAATACCGCCACCCGTGCCGTTGAAGAGCCCGACGTCACCCCAGTATTTGCGGCCGCCGGACCGGTGATGAATGCGAAGAACGATTTCCCAATCGGGATTGCTCGGAGCTGCGAAAGTGATCTCCGGCGAGAAATAGTGCATCAACTTGGAACCACCGGGGACGCCGGTCTCGCGCGCTTCCCAGGCCGGAACCGCCGACGCGAAATCGAGCCCCGTCGAAGCGGCGATGCTCGTCTTGACCCAATCGTTCCACGGAAACTTCGTCCAGCGAAAATAGAGGGCGCCCCACCCGTCGGTCTCGTGGAAACTTCCGAACCGTTGTCCGACGCCGATCTCCGCCTCGATCTTGAAATAGTCACGGTATTCGAAGACGTCGCGAGAAAGCGCCCCGCCGATGAACTTGCTCGCCCCCCATCGATAGTCCCACGGCGCGGTGAACTTGCCCTCCGCGCCGAGCGCCGCGGCGAGATCGGTCGTGAGCTGCGGTCCGGCGAATACGGTGACGGCACAGTGCCCGGAACAGAAGGGAACGAGAAATCGCTCCCGGACGGACGTGACCGGATCAGATTCCGCCGCTTCACTGCCCGCAATCGATGCGGCCAAGACGATAAAAACGCTCGATGCCCTCGATACGCACCAGACCATATGTATTCCCCGCTCTTCTACCGAAGAATAAATTTACAGATCGGACGTTTCGACAAATTTTCGATCACGATTCATCTAAAGCGCTGTTCCAATATATTTGTATTCCAGCGCATTCTCCAAACTCACGTATCGATTTCACGGCATTCGTAGGGCGCCGAACGGAAGCATGGAACGGCTCGCGATGGTCGGGTCTCCGGGGAACCCCATCACCGCCCCGTCATGCGGGCAAACCACGACGAAACGGCGCTTTCGCTCGGTGACGAGGGCTTCCGGCGTCACGGGTGCGCTCGCAAAGAGTCGACCGCTCGTCCATAGTCGTGCGTGCATCGAATAAAAACAACATCCCATCATTGAAATATTTGTCGCGATATTCAGCAACGGAAGCGGCGGCGCAGACGGCGGAGTTGCGACACGCCCTCCTCCGCGTCGTTCCGACCCGATGGCGGAAAGTCTCTCGGGAAAATCCTCGAAGTCACGCGAGCACATCGCCGAAGTCGCCAATTCGCAGCGGGCCGCCGCCGCGCGCCGGCATCCGCGCCGGACACTCGGGTGAAGGCTACATCTTCGGATCGAGAACCGCCGACCGACGTCCCATCCGGAAATGTCGATCTCACTCGATTTGCGGGCGAGACGCGTCGTCGCCCGGAGTGCCCGCGACGATCGCCTCCGCGAGCCCCGCCACACCCGAACGTCGCTCGAAATGATTTTTTAAATCAACTACTTGATTCGGGATGATGGCGGACGGGGTGGGATTCGAACCCACGGATGGCTTCCACCATCGGCGGTTTTCAAGACCGCTGCCTTAAACCACTCGGCCACCCGTCCTCGCGCCCTTCAATGGCGGCAAAGCGAGGCGATGACAAGAGCCGGGACATGGTCGGCGTCCGGAACCCGGCAAATCGGCACCTTACGGCACCACGCTCCCCCCCGAAGGGAAACCTCGTGTCGCCGAGGTCGGGTGGGCTCGTCTGGCTCCTCCCGAAGCGGAGAGACCGCTCGCATCGGCGCCGTGCCGACGCGTCGTCCATCGGCGACGCCTGTGGCCGTGGCTCGGATCGACCTCCTCGGCGACGAAGCCCATGTCGCCGGCCCGCCATATATACCCGTCTCGAACAAGTCCGAACTTCGTGCGATTGGTATAAGCGGGTTCAGTCACCGTCCGCATCGACCACGGGAAGTAAAGATTGATCGGACGTCCCAATTTATCACGATCATGTGAGGCCTTCATACGTCGTTGTACGCTCTCTCTTCGACGATTGGTCGTGATCCAAGACCACTCATAGACTTTTGCCGCAGAGAGAAGACCTGAAATGAGAGCAAGCATCAAGACGTGTACGGCGGCGGCCGTCGGCATCTGCGCGGTCGGAGCCGCCGGCGCGATCGGGTTCATCTATTCCGGCATCTTCGATTTCCGAGCGACGTCGCCCCATTATCCCTTCGTGACCTGGGCCCTGCACCAGACCTACCAGTCGTCGATGGAGCAGATGACGGAGAACATCGTCGTCCCGACCGATCTCGAGACCCCCGCCCGCGTCGCCGCCGGGGCGAAGCTCTACGCGGCGAACTGCGCCGTCTGCCACGGCGCCCCCGGCGTGCCGCTGTCGGCGATCGGAACCGGCATCTACCCCGAGGCGCCCTCGTTGTTGAAGGCCACGCGGAAGAACCGGCCCCATCAGGTCTTCTTCGTCGCCAAGTACGGGATCAAGATGACCGGCATGCCGGCCTTCGGGAAATCCTACGGCGACGAGGACCTGTGGGCGCTCGCCGCCTTCCTGCACAAAGAGCGCGGCGTTTCCGCCGACGATTACACGGCCCTGGTCGAGACCAAGCCCTGAGCGTCGCGAGATCGGCCCCTTTCACCTCCCGGCCGGAGGGGGCCGACGTCGTGGAAGCCCCCCCGCGACGGAGGCGGCCACGCTCCGAATCCGAAAGCGCTGCCGGCACGCTTCCGCGGGCGGAATTCCGCCGTGTCCTCCGATTCACGGACATGGCTCTCGTCCGCCCCTCAGGCGGGTCGGCGATGTTCGTTCCCGCGATTTTCTGGGAGAGCCCCCCGACATCGACGAAGACCGTGTCGCCGGCCCTCCGCCCGTCGCGACCTCGAACATGTCGAACCTTCGGGAGATCGGCGTCAGTCGTCGACGCCGCCGCCCAAGACGACCGCCACCACGATCATCAGCCCGGCGACCAGCGCCAGCAGAACGAAGCCGAAGAGGTCGCGACGGCGGAGTTGCGAAGGGGCGTCGATCGGGTCCAGGTCGTTCATGCTCGGTCCTCGCCGCCTCGTCCTCCCCCGCGGCCCGGGAGGTCCCAGGTCTTCCGGCACCGTGGCGTTTTCGAGGCGGCGGGGATCCGGGATTTACCCGATCAACCGGTGTTCTTGATCACGAAGCGATAGACGCCGCCTTCGGCGCTCTTCTCCACCATCGTGTTGCCGGTGGTGCGGCAGAAGGCGTCGAAGTCGGCGACCGAGCCGGGATCGGTCGCCAGCACCTCGAGCGTGCCGCCCGAAGGAACCTCCTTCAGCATCTTCTTGGTCTTGATGATCGGCAGCGGGCAGTTGAGCCCCTTGGCGTCGAGGGTCTTGTCGGCCATGTGTTTCCTCCGTTTCTTTTCGGTTCGGCGCCCGAGGCCGTCGGGCGGCGTTTCTCGCGATCGGTCGGCTCAGTGACCATACCAGATCATGCAGTCGTGTTAGGCTTCCGCGAAGAACAACCAGCGCTCGACCAGCAGGCCGATCGCCAACACGACGACCGCGACCCCGGCGAAGAGACCCGCCACGATCGCCGTCGCGAACAGGGCGGCGACGGTCAACGCCAGCGGCAGCGCGAACAGGCAGAGATGGGCGATCGCCCGCAGCCGCCGGGCGTGCTTGCGCGCCACCCGGTAGCCCATCTCGTGCATCAGGAAATTCGCTTCCGTATGCGGTTGCTCGAGCAGACGCACCGCGCCGAACCGCGCCAACCCTGTCGCCGAGCCGAGGTCGGAGCGGGCGAGCCGGCCGTCGATGGTGCGCCAATAGGCGATCTTCACGCCCCAGGCGAGCACCAGCGCGACGATCGCCACGCCGCCGATCGCCGTCGCGTCGACGCCGAAGAGCCGCGTGACGAAGGCCAGAAGCACCGCCCCGGAGGTCAGACCGAGCGCCAGATAGGCCATCGGCACCGAGGCGAGGTTCCACTGCGGGATCGTCGTCAGGCTGGCGTAGATCATCGAGGTGGTGACCACCGTCGCGCCGGCGAGCATCGCGGCGGCGACCCCCATCCAACCGAAGACGCCGCCGGTGCGGCCGAGGATCACCCAGCCGACCGCGAAGACGAGTGCCGGCACGAAGGTGGCGATCGCCAGCACGCCTTCGCGGGAGAGCCATGACGACCGCCATTGGGTCAGCGCCCGCGCCGCCCGTTCCGGTCGGCCGAGATGGAAGGTCGAGGAGACCA
>JAAYVT010000280.1 GCA_012517025.1 Phyllobacteriaceae bacterium
CGACGATGCTTCGTGACGGATGGAGAGGCCGGACCGCGAGGTCCGGCCTTTTTCGTCGGCGCGGCCGCCTCTGTCTCGTCATGCGCCTTTCGTATAGCCTCGTCGGTTCCGACACGGAGACGACGATGCGGATCGCGATCTTTTCGACCAAGAGCTACGACCGGACCTTCCTGGAGCGGGCGAACGCGAGGTTCGGCCACGATCTCGTCTTCTTCGAGCCGAAGCTCGAAGCCGCCACCGCCCGGCTCGCCGAGGGCTTTCCGGCGATCTGTGCCTTCGTCAACGACGTGCTCGACGCCGAGGTGCTGCGGCTGCTCGCGGCCGGCGGCACCAAGATCGTGGCGCTCCGGGCCGCCGGCTACAACAACGTCGATCTCGACGTCGCCGCCGAACTCGGGCTCGCGGTGGTGCGGGTGCCGGCCTATTCGCCGCACGCGGTCGCCGAATTCACCGTCGGGCTGCTGCTCGCGCTCGATCGCCGCATCCCGCGCGCCTGGGGGCGGGTGCGGGAGAACAATTTCGCCCTCGACGGGCTCATCGGCCACGATCTCTTCGGCAAGACGGTCGGGGTGATCGGGACGGGGCGCATCGGCGCGCTGGTGGCGCGGGCGATGCGGGCGGGGTTCGGCTGCACGGTGCTGGCGCACGACCGCTTCGAGACCGCCGAACTCACCGCGCTCGGGGTGACCTACACGAACGTCGACGATCTGGTGGCGCGATCCGACGTGATCTCGCTTCATTGCCCGCTGACCCCGGAGACCCGGCACGTGATCGACGCGGCGGCGATCGCGCGGGCGAAGCCGGGCTTCCTGCTGGTCAACACCTCGCGCGGCGCGCTGATCGACGCCGAGGCGCTGGTGGCGGGGCTGAAATCGGGCAAGATCGGCGGCGTCGCCCTCGACGTCTACGAACAGGAGGCAGATCTGTTCTTCGAGGATCTCTCCAACGAGATCATCCAGGACGACGTGTTCCAGCGCCTCCTGACCTTCCCCAACGTGCTGATCACCGGGCATCAGGCCTTCTTCACCGAGGAGGCGCTGACCGCGATCGCCGAGACCACGCTCGGCAACGTCGCCGAGGAAGCAGCGGGTCGGGTGTCGGCGAACCGGGTCTCGGCGGCGACCGGCACGGCGGCGGGACGTCGCGGCTGAGGACTCGCGTCGGTTGCGGCCGATCGTCGCCGCGCCCGGGTGTGCCGGTTCGGCACGAAGTCTCGAGCGAGATCGGGCGAAGGTGATCGCAAGCGATTCGCGCGATTCGAAGAATCGGTGTCGGCGACGACGGAGCCTCGAGATCTCGAGGCGAACGAATCCGGAATCTCAGCCCATCAGCGATTCGGCCGCGATTCGTTCGAGACTCGTTCCGGTTGCCGGAGACTCGCGAACAGGCGGTAACGGCGTCCGTGGGGGTCGGTTGGGAAAAGATTAAAGGGGCGCATTCGCCGTCGTCCCGTGCTAAGCCTCCAGCTTCCCGATCCGTCGCCGGATCCGATCAGGCTCGACCGCGTGACCGCAGCTTCCTCGGCGCCCCGTCCCTCCGAACTCGCGCAACTGCCGCAGTTGCCGCGCTCGGCACGGGCGCGCACGGTCACGGCGGTGCTGGGGCCGACCAACACCGGCAAGACCCACATGGCGATCGAGCGGATGCTGGCGGCCCGCACCGGGGTGATCGGCCTGCCGTTGCGTCTGCTCGCCCGCGAGGTCTACGGGCGGCTGGTCGAAAAGGCCGGCAAACACGCGGTGGCGCTGGTCACCGGCGAAGAGAAGATCGTCCCCAAGCACGCCCGCTACTGGGTGTCGACCGTCGAGGCGATGCCGCGCTCGGCCGACGTCGATTTCGTGGCGATCGACGAGGTGCAGCTCGCCGGCGATCTAGAGCGCGGCCACGTCTTCACCGACCGCATCCTCAATCTGCGCGGCCGCCAGGAGACGCTGCTGCTCGGCTCGCTCACGGCGCGCGAGCGGCTCGAACAGCTGCTGCCGGGAATCAACGTCGTCACTCGGCCGCGGATGTCGCAGCTGACCTACTCGGGCTCGAAGAAGCTCGTCCGGCTGCCGCCGCGCACCGCGGTGGTCGCCTTCTCGGCGGAGGAGGTCTACGGCATCGCCGAGCTGATCCGCCGTCAGCGGGGCGGGGCGGCGGTGGTGATGGGCGCGCTCAGCCCTCGCACCCGCAACGCCCAGGTCGAGCTGTTCCAATCCGGCGACGTCGACATCTTGGTCGCCACCGACGCCATCGGCATGGGGCTGAACCTCGACGTCGATCACGTCGCCTTCGCCGGCAGCCGCAAGTTCGACGGCTATCAATACCGCAGCCTGACGGCTGCGGAGTTCGGTCAGATCGCCGGCCGCGCCGGGCGCCATCTGCGCGACGGCACCTTCGGGGTGACGGGCCGCGTCGATCCGTTCCCAGACGAGCTGGTCGAACAGCTCGAGACGCATCAGTTCCCGTCGTTGCCGCGATTCCAGTGGCGCAATCCGGCGCTCGACTTCTCCTCGATCGCGGCGCTGCGTCGCAGTCTCGACGAGGCGCCGCGCGAGGAAGGCCTGACTCGGGCGCCGGAAGCCGACGACCAGAGCGCGCTGGAATTGGCCGCCCGCGAGGCCGACGTGACCCGCCTCGCCCACGGCGCGGAGCGGGTGGCGCTGCTGTGGGACGTGGCGCAGGTGCCCGATTACCGTAAGATCGCGCCGGCCAATCACGCCGATCTGGTCGCGACCCTCTTTCGATTCCTCGTCGAAAAGGGCAGGATCCCCGACGACTGGGTCGCCAAGCGGGTCGCCGAGGCGGATCGGGTCGAGGGGGACATCGACACGTTGTCCGCCCGCATCGCACACGTTCGCACGTGGACCTACGTCGCCAATCGACCCGACTGGTTGACGGACCCGGCCCATTGGCGCGACAAGACGCGCGCGATCGAGGATCGTCTGTCCGATGCCCTGCACGAGAGCCTGACCCGGCGTTTCGTGGATCGGCGCACTTCCGTCCTGATGAGACGCCTGAGAGAGAATGCCATGATCGAAGCCGAGATCTCCAACGGTGGCGACGTGATCGTCGAAGGCCATCGGATCGGACATCTGCAGGGGTTCCGCTTCGTCGCCGACGCGAGCGCGGAGGGCGAGGATGCCCGGGCGCTGCGCAACGCCGCCGCCAAGGCGTTGGCGGGCGAAATCGAGGCACGGGCGGAGCGGCTCGGCCGGGCCCCCGACGGCGACTTCGCGCTGACCGCCGACGGTTCGATCCGTTGGCTCGGCGACGCGGTCGCCAAGCTCGGAGCGGGTCAGGAGGCGCTGAAGCCCTCGGTGATCCTGCTCGCCGACGAGCAATTGACCGGCCCCGCCCGCGACAAGGTGCAGGCGCGGCTCGATCTGTGGATCGCCGCCCAGATCACCACTCTGCTGAAGCCGCTGATCGATCTGCGCGACGCCGCCGACGTCGAGGGCATCGGCAAGGGCGTCGCCTTCCGCATCGTCGAGGCGCTCGGCGTGGTCGAGCGGTCTCAGATCGCCGACGACGTCAAGGCGCTCGATCAGACGATGCGCGCATCCTTGCGCAAATACGGCGTGCGCTTCGGCGCCTATCACGTGTTCGTGCCGGCGCTTCTGAAGCCGGCGCCGAGCGCGCTGGTGGCGCGGTTGTGGGCGCTCGCCAATCCCGAGGTCGACACTCATTCGGCCGGCGACCTCAATCATCTCTCGGCCTCGGGGCGGACCTCGATCCCGGTCGACAAGACGGTTCCGAAGCAGCTCTACCGCATCGCCGGGTTCCGGGTGTGCGGCGAGCGGGCGGTGCGAATCGACATCCTCGAGCGTCTCGCCGACATCATCCGGCCGCTGATCGCCTGGAAGCCGCTCGATCCGAGCGTGACGCCGCCCGACGGGGCGCTCTCCGGCGGCGGTGCCTTCACCGTGACGGTGGCGATGACGTCGTTGCTCGGCTGTTCCGGCGAGGACTTCGCCTCGGTGCTGAAGTCGCTCGGCTACCGGATGGAGACGCGCAAGGTGACCAAGCAGGTCGTCGTCGCGCCGATCGCCGCGCCGGCTGCGGCGGAAACGCCGGCCGAGGACGCGACGGCGGAAGCGGCGCCGGCGGTCGAGACCGAGGCGGTCGTGAGCGAGGAAGCTCCGATCGCGGCGGAAGCGACGCCGGTCGAATCGGCCGTGGCCGAATCGGTCGAGGTCCCGATCGAGCCGACGCCGGCCGAATCGGACGTCGCTCCGGAGGCGCCGGTGGTCGAGACCGTCGCCGAGACGCCGGTCGAAGAGCCGATGGCGCCGGTCGA
>JAAYVT010000281.1 GCA_012517025.1 Phyllobacteriaceae bacterium
GGCGTGCGCTCCCACGGCGTCACGCTTTCTCGCGCCCGAATACCCGAGGGTCGGCTCGGATCGACGGTGCCGGCGGGCTGGTTCATTCAGTTCGGTTTGAACGGGAGGACGTTCGCAGGGCGGGGCGAGGTGTCTCCGGCCTGTGCGCGGGCTTCCACGCGCGCCATTTCGAGCAGGAAGGCGAGCATTGCCAGCCCGCCGTCTTCGGCAATGCCGATCAGCTCGGTCAGTGCGACACTGATCTCCCGCGCCGCCGACTCGGACTTCTCGACCATGATTCCACTCTCCCCGTTCGATCGTCTCACCATGCCACACCTCACCCAGGTTCGAACCCCGTTCCATCGTCTCTTGCTGCTGGCCGTGGTGACCATCGTCGCGCCGATGCCCCTGATCGCCGCCGAGCCGATCGAGATCCACCACTCCCCGATCGAGAACCTCGAACGCCTCGATGTCGCTCTGATCGACGAAGCCGAGACCTCTCTCGATGTCGCGGGCTACATCTTGACCGATCGTCCGGTGATCGATGCGCTGATCCTGGCGAAGGAGCGGGGTGTCATCCTGCGGATCCTGCTCGATCCCTCTCAGAAATCGGACTTCGTCAGGCTCGCGCCGCTCAAGGAAGAGATCCGGCTCAAGAGGAAGGGGCCGATCATGCACCTCAAGGCCTACGTGGTAGACGGCGAGCGTCTCCGAACCGGTTCGGCGAACCTGACGGCGTCCGGACTGAAACAGCAGGACAACGACCGTCTGGTGATTTCGGTGCCGTCGGTGGTCGCGGCCTTTCGCGCCGATTTCGAGCGGATGTGGACGAAGGCCGTCCCGATCGCTCGGGCAAGATCTGGTGACGCCGCGCCGTGAACCGATCACCGACGATGCCCTGCCTCGGGCCGAGAAAAAACCACCGGTGCGGAGGCACCGGTGGTGAAAGTGGTATCAGGGAGGAAACGCCCGAGAAGGGCCATCGCTCGAAAGCGACACGACCAAGGTAGTAAGGAGGAACCCTCACAGCAAGATGCTGCGATGCAACATCTTCACATGTCCGCCGTGCATCCGCCAGCGGCCTCTCGTGAGCGCACTTCAGGGAAGTGGCCCCCGGGTCGGGTCGCGATAGCCGCGTCGGCGCTTCGTCCGTTCGAGACAGGAGAAGGCCGCGGCGGTGTCGCTCGGGTGGTCGAAGGTCTCGATCAACGACTGACCGGCGGTGCCGATGCGGCCCCATGTGCGGACGAGCGAGGCGCCACCGAAGAGGGTCGGCTGCACGGAGAGCTCATAGAAGCGCCGCATGTTTCGGTCGAGGTCGATGCGGTGCAGGTGGATCGGGTCGGGCACGTTCGTCGTCATGAAGAGAGTCTCGCGCGGCAGCGACCAGGCGTCCAACGACTTCGGTGAATCGGTTTCGTCCTTTCGATTCACGTCGTCGATGGTTTGGTCGAACCTGGGCCGACGGACTCCCGTCTTCCTTCGGCCGCTCGAACCGGTTCTCGCCGACGCAGGCCTTCATCCCCTCACGCCGGAACCAAATGGCACGGCCACTGTGCAGCGGCGGATTGCCGGCGGCGAAGACGATCGGCGCGTCGTTCTCCGCTGCTCATGCGCATCGTCAGCCGAGATGGATCCGGTCGGTCGCGTGCGCGTCGCCGGCTTCGGTCGCTCGGGTTCGCCACGCGCCGGGCGGCAGTCCGTGATGACGCCGAAACGCCGCGGCGAAGGCATAAGGCGAGCCGTAGCCGACAGCATCGGCGATCTCGGCGAGGCTCAGCGTGCCGTCGCGCAGGTGGTCGCGGGCGAGCGTCATGCGCCACTCGGTCAGATACTGCATCGGCGTCTCGCCGAGCGCCTCGCCGAAGGCGCGCGCAAAGGCGGCGCGGGAGAGCCCGCCGATCTTCGCGAGTTCCGGTACCGACCACGGATGGGCCGCGTCGCCGTGGATCGCCTCCAACGCCGACTTCAGCCGGCGATCGGCCGACGCCCGATACCATCGTGGCGCCGAGGCATCGTCGCGGAAGCTGGAGCGAACCGCGAGCACCAGCAGGACGTCGAGGAGTCGGTCCAGCACCGTGTTCTGGCCGGGTTCGGGGACTGCCAACTCGCGCGACAAGAGACCGATCACCTCGCGCATCGGGTCGCCGATCTCCGGCGTGAGCGAGATCACCGCCGGCAGGGCCGCGAGCAGCCCCTGGCCGACGTCGCCGGAAAACCGGTATGCGCCGCACAGGAACACCGTCGCGTGAGCATCGTCCGCGACGGCATGGTTCGCATGCGCCGCCCGGAACGCCTCCGGCTCGAGGCAGGGGGTGCCGGGCTCGTGCCCGATGAAGTGATCGCGGCCGCCCCGCACCAATGCGAAGCGGCCCGGTGACAGGGGGATCGGCGCCTCGCTCGGATCGTCGAACCACAGCCAGCACTGCCCGCGCGCGACCGCATGGACGGCGAGTTGGATCTCGCCGCCGAGCCGCAACCCCCACGGCGGCCGGGCGACGGTGCGGGCGAAGACGGCGCCGGAGGCGCGGGCGCGGGTGAGGTGGTCGGCGAGCAGGTCCATGATCGAGGAGACTGCGCGGAGCGATTGACCTCGTCAACGGCATGAGCGTTTCGCGCAACAATCAGAGCGGATCGAACATTGAGACGCGCATCCTTCGTCCGCATCCTCTCTCCACGATCCGATGACGGAGGACGACCGATGATCACATCTCCGAAGACGACCCTGGTGCTCGGCGGGACCGGGCGAACCGGAAGGCTGGTGGCCCGCGGCCTCGCCGAGCGCGGCTACGCCGTACGCACCGCCGGACGGCACGGCGCCGACGTGGCCTTCGCCTGGGACGACCCGACGACCCATCGCGCGGCGCACGCCGACGTCGACCGGGTCTATCTGGTGACGCCGGTGGCGCGGACACGCTTCGTCGAAGCCGTTGCTGGCTTCCTCGACCTCGCCGTCGACGCCGGGGTACGCCACGTGACCCATCTCAGCACGTACGGCAGCGACCGCGCCCCGCCCGAGGTCGACATCCTCGCGGTCGAGCGCGATCTCGTCGGCCGGGGCACGATCAGCCATTCCATCCTGCGTCCCGCCTGGGTGATGCAGAACTTCGCCGACGACCATCTCCCGATCGTCGACGGGGCGATCGTGGTGCCGACCGGTGGTGGGGCCGAGGCCTTCGTCGACGCCGGCGACATCGCCGCTGTGGCCGTGGAGACGCTCGCCCGGCCGTAGGCCCATGCGGGCGCGGTCTATGCGCCGACCGGCCCCCGCGCGCTCACCGTCGCCGAGGTTGCGGCCATCCTTTCCGAAGAGACCGGCCGGCCGATCCGGCACCTCGACGTCGATCGCGACGCCTGGGTCGACGGTGCGGTGGCGGCCGGGTTCGTGCCCGCCGACTACGCGGTCATGCTGCGGTGGCTGACCGGCATGATCATCGCCGGCGACGGCTCCCGCCCGAACGGCGACGTCGAGAAGGTGACGGGCCGGCCGGCGACCGATTTTCGCGACTTCGTCCGGCGCAATCTCGCGGCGTGGGTGGTGCAGGCCGCCGAGTGAGCGATCGATCGGAAACGCATCACGGCCGAGGGCCGAAGATCACGGGAGACATCGCATGCCGAGCGAACGCTACGCGGCCTACGAAGGCGCCGAACCCTATTTCGCCCTGATCCGCGGCGCCTTGGGCGACCTCGTCGACGGTGAGCACTTCTTCGACGTCGTCGCCGAGGACGTCTCTTACGAAGTCCGCTACGAGCTCGGCTGGCCGCGTGTGATCCGGGGGCGCGCCGCTCTGATGGCGGCCTTCGGCGGCTACGTCGAAGCGATCCGCATCCGCTCGGCCGACGAACTGATCGTCACCAGAGCCGATGGTGGCCGGGTCGTGGTGGTCGAATACGACGTCCACGGCACGATCCTGGCCACGGGCGCGACCTACGACAATCGGTTCTGCTCGATCATCGCGATCGGGGACGGCAAGATCGTCCGTTGGCGCGACTACATGGACTCGCATGCGGCCTGGGTGGCATTGAACGTCTGACCACGCGGCGCTGAGCCCATGACGTTTCCGATGGCCGCGATCGAGGGAAGCAGCTCCGACCCGATCTCGTGGCGATCGCCGTCCGGGGTGCCGATTTCGGCTTCGGTCTGATAGAAGGTGGGATCACCCGCGAGGCCGAGGACCCCCGTTGATCCCGACGTCGAACGACACGATCCACTCGACCGACCAGTCGGCCGGCTGGAACGCGCGCTGGAAGGCCGCGTTCGGGGCGCTCGCGGTCGCGTTGCTGTGGTTCGGGATCGCCGTCGAGACGCCACGGCCGGCGCCGTCGGCAGGTGCCTTCGGGCGATCGGTCGCAGATGCGACCGTGCGCCGGCTGCTCCTCCTCGGTGCGCGCGAGCGCGCGACGACTGTCGCCACCGCCCGCGTGAGCGATCCGCCGCGCGCCGATCGCGGTCCCGACGCCGGGCTGATGCCCGACCTCGACCGGATCGCCCTCGTCGACACGGCGCTCGGACGCGCCGTCCGCTCGCCCGACGCCGCGCCGACGCGCCCGGCCTTCGCCTTCCAACCCCGTGGACCGCCCGAGGTCGTCACCTTCGCGGCCGCCTGAGCGGCCGCTCCTGCGACGATTCGGTCTTCTTCGCGCCTCCCCGCCCCCTGCGGGCGGGAGAGTGCGCGCTCCTCCACGGAACATCCCACATGCGAACCTCTCCCTGGCTGGCGGCCACCTACGTGGTCGTCATCGTCCTCGGCATCCTCACGGCTCTGCCGAACCTGCTCTCACCCACCACCCTCGATCGGCTACCGACGTGGTTTCCGCGCACCCACGTCTCGCTCGGTCTCGATTTGAAGGGCGGCTCGCATCTCGTGCTCGAGGTCGACGCCGCCTCGCTCGCCGACGAACGCCTGCAGTCTCTGGTTCAGGACGCCCGGAAAGCGCTGCGCGCCGCCGACGTCGCCACCACCTCGATCCGGCGGGTGCGCGACACCGTCGCCGTGTCGCTCGTCGATCCGGCGACGCGGGAACGGGCGGCCGCCGAGCTGCGCAAACTCGCCAATCCCGTCGGGCTCGGCGGCACCGCCTCCGATCTGGAGGTGAAGCCGGTCGCCGACGGATCCCTCGTCCTCTCGCTCACCGAGGCGGGGCTCCTCGACCGCCGCAACGCCGCGGTCGGCCAGAGCCTCGAGATCATCCGCCAGCGCATCGATCAGGTCGGCGTCGCCGAGCCGACGATCCAACGCGTCGGCGCCGACCGTATCCTGGTCCAGCTCCCCGGCGTCCAGGACCCGGCCCGCATTCGCCAGTTGCTCGGCTCGACGGCGAAGATGTCGTTCCACCTCCTCGCCGAGAGCGGGGGACCCGGCGTCACGCTGCTGAAGGACGCCGAGGGGAAATCCTACCCCGTCCTCGACCGGGTCGAACTCGCCGGCGATCGGTTGACCGATGCGCGCGTCGGCTTCGATCCGCGCACCAACGAACCGCTGGTGTCGTTCCGCTTCGACAACGCCGGCGCGGCGCGCTTCGGCGAGATCACCAAGGCCAACGTCGGCCACCCCTTCGCGATCGTTCTCGATGACAAAGTGCTCAGCGCCCCGGTGATCCGAGAGCCGATCACCGGCGGATCGGGGCAGATCTCCGGCAACTTCACGGTCGAGCAGGCGAACGATCTCGCCGCCCTGCTGCGCGCCGGGGCGCTGCCGGCCAAGCTCACCGTCATCGAAGAACGTACCGTCGGCGCCGATCTCGGCAGTGACGCGATCCGCATGGGGCTCGGCACCGGCGTCGCCGGCTTCGCGCTGGTCGTCTCCTTCATGCTGCTGCTCTACGGACCGTGGGGGCTCCTCGCCAATCTCGCGCTCGGTCTCAACGTCGTCCTCACCTTCGCCGCCTTGTCGCTCCTCGGTGCGACGCTGACGCTGCCCGGCATCGCCGGCATTGTCCTCGGCGTCGGTCTGGCGGTCGACGCCAACGTGCTCATCAACGAACGCATCCGCGAGGAGACCAACCGGGGTCGCGGCGCCTTCGCCGCGCTCGACGCCGGCTTCCGCCGGGCCTACTCCACCATCGTCGATTCCAACGTCACCTCGCTGATCGCCACGGTGTTGCTGTTCTGGTTCGGCTCCGGACCGGTGCGCGGCTTCGCCGTCACCATGGGGCTCGGCATCGTCATCTCGATGTTCACCGCCGTGTCGGTGGTCCGCGTCCTGATGACGGCGATCGTCCGACGTCTGCGGCTGAAGACGCTGACGATCCGGCCGCTGCTGCCGATCCGGCTCGTCCCCGACGGCACGAAGATCCGCTTCATGCGGGCGCGGTTCTTCGGTATCGGCTTGTCTGCGGTGTTGTCCATCGCCTCGATTCTCCTCTTCGTCTCGCCGGGGCTGAACTACGGCGTCGATTTCCGAGGAGGCATCCAGATGGAGGTGACGACGCGGACGCCGGTCGATCTCGCCACGCTGCGTCACGGCCTCGACGGGCTCGGTCTCGGCGAGGTGACGCTGCAGGAGTTCGGCGACGCGACGCGGACCCTCGTCCGGGTCGAGCGTCAGCCGGGCGACGAGGCGGCGCAGACGGCGGCGGCCGTGAAGCTGAAGGGCGCGATCACGACGTTGGAGCCCACCGCCGAAATCGCCCGGACGGAAATCGTCGGGCCGAAGGTCAGCGGCGAACTCGCCACCGCCGGCTTCCTGTCGGTGGTGCTCGCCAGCCTCGCCATGCTCGCCTACATCTGGGTCCGGTTCGAATGGCCCTTCGCTGTCGGCGCGATCGCGACGCTGGTGCTCGACGTCACCAAGACCGTCGGCTTCTTCGCCCTGACGGGGCTCGACTTCAACCTCACGGCGATCGCGGCGCTGCTGACGCTGGTCGGTTACTCGGTCAACGACAAGGTCGTCGTCTACGACCGGATGCGCGAGAACATGCGTCTCTACAAGGCGATGCCGCTCCGCGACGTTATGGACCTGTCGATCAACGAGACGTTGGCGAGAAGCCTCTTCACCTCGGCGACGGCGTTTCTGGCGCTGTTGCCGATGGCGATCTGGGGTGGCAGCGCGGTCGAGAGCTTCGCCGTGCCGATGATTTTCGGCATCGTCGTGGCGGCGTCCTCGTCGGTCTTCATCGCGGCGCCGATCCTGCTGTTCCTCGGCGATTGGCGCAGCCGTCGGGCAGCGTCTGCGAAGGCGGCCGGTGTGTCGGCGTGATCGGCACGAGACCTGGGCACCGGCGGCGGCGTTCGCCGCCGGTGTCGCACGTCGCTAGAGACGCTCGCCGTCACGGCGGTCCGCGCTCTTGGACACCGAGCGATGGCATGACACAGTGGGCAGGAGGTGCGGAGGCGACGACCCGGACATGGAAATCGGAGCTTTTCTCTTTGCCGTCGCGGCATTGTTGCTGACGCCGGGACCGACCAACACGCTGATGGGCTTGGCCGGGGCGTCGGTCGGTTTCGGTCGATCGTTGCGGCTCGTGCCCGTGGAAATCGGCGCCTATCTGCTGACGACCCTGCCGCTCGCCCTGGTCGGGACCGAAATCCTGACCCGTTGGCCGGGGGCGGGTTCCGTTTTGAAACTCGTCGCGGCCATGTGGGTTTTCCTTCTCGCGATTCGATTGTGGCGTTCCACGACATCGAGCGAAGATCGTCGCCTCGTCACCGCGCACCGTGTCTTCGTCACGACGTTGCTCAATCCGAAGGCGCTCGTCTTCGGATTGGTGTTGCTGCCCTCGCCGGATACGGGGGAACTCGCCATCCATTTCGTCGTCTTCGTGGCTGCCATCGCCGGTGCGGCCGGCGTTTGGGCGGCCGGCGGTCACACGTTGCGTCATGATCGAACGAGCGCCGAGCCGTCGCCGCTGGTACGTCGCTTGGCTGCCGGATGGCTCGCCTTCGTCGCCGTCGGGGCGCTCGCCGCTGCGCTGCCGACGTGACCCGAAGGATTTCGTCGGTCATTCGGTGCGACCCTCAGCGGGCAGACAGCCGACGGTTCGGCGCGTTTCTCGGCGCCGAAATATGGGGTTCCTGCGTCGGAAGTGCGCCGTCCCCGTCTCACTTCGCGCTGGCGCCGTTCCGTTGTCGAGAGGGCTCTCCGATCGATGGCCGGTGAGTGACGAAGGACGAAGGGATCTGCTTCACGGGTTCATTCTCGACACCGAGAAATGCACTATCGGCACGTCCCCCGGTCCGAAGGCCGTGTACTGACCGCGACGCCGATCCAGGCCCGCCCCAACGGCCTGACGACGACCGAGCCGCTGGCCGAGGCTCGGCCTTCGGGCGGGGCCCCCTGCCCCTCCGGGGGGCTCGGCTGGTAGTTGCCGTCCCTGACATCAGCTCAGAGCGCCGAGATCGGCGGCCACCGCCCGGTGGCCACGGCCGATCTGGATGGCCGCCATTCCGATCGCTTCGGCACCGACGAGATCGGTCTCGCGATTGTAGCCGATCATCACGGCGTCGGGAGGTTCGACACCGGCCAACGCGGCGCGGAAGATGGTGGGTTCCGGCTTGCCGACGACGGTGACGGCGGCGTTCGGCACCGCGGCCCGCAGGGCGGCGAGGAGCACGCCGGTTTCGATCAGCGGGCGCCCCGTCCGATCCGGTCGCCAGCGATCGGGATTGGCGACGACGATCGGCACGCCGTGGTGGGCCGCGGTGACGAGACGCTGGAGGTGTCCGACGTCGAAACTCGGATCGTTGCAGAGGAGGACGACGTCGGGCCGATCGGTCGTCGTCCGCAGGCCGAGATCCTCGGCCCTGGCGCGGATGGCCCGCGTGCCGACGATCATCGCGGTCGCCCCCGCGTGATGGCGCGCCAGATGGTCGACCGCAAGCTCCCCGGCGAGGAAACAGCGCTCCGCCGGCACCGGAAGGCCGATCGCGGCGAGCCGGGCGGCGAGCGTCGCGGCGAGATCGGTCGAGTTGTTGGTGACGAGGCGCAGCCGCTCGCCGATCCGCGCGACGAAGTCGATCGCGCCGGGGCAGGGGGCTCCGCTCTCGACGAGGCAGCCGTCGACGTCGCAGAGCACGACGCGGGCGGCCGCGAGGCGGGCGCGAGCCTCGTGGAGCGTGGACCGCTCGACCGAAGAGGGCGACGGGATCATTCGGCGCCCATGTCGAGCGCATAACCGCGACCCACGGTCTCCTCGGCGACGAGCGAGAAGCGGGCGTCGTCGTCGAGGACGTCGACGAAATGGACGACGGTCGAACGGTCGTCGATCAGCGCAACGGCATAACCCGGCGGCTCGCGGCTACCGACGATGTCGTCGGAAGCGGGCCGGCCGTCGACACGCAGATGTCCGTCGAGCGCCAGCTGGTGGTTCACCCCGCGCGTTCCGGAGAACGGCCAGCCGCGCCAGGTTCCCGAGATCGGCCGGTGGAGATGGCCGAAGAAGAGATGGCGGATGCGGGCGCGATGCGGTTCGAGCACCGCGGCGAGGCCGTCGGCATCGACCAGAGCGATCGCGTCCATCGGCGCGACCCCGACGGCGAGCGGTGGATGATGCAGGAAGATCGCGACGTCGCCGGAGGTCTCGGCGAGGATCCGGGTGAGGCGGGCACGGCGGCGCTCGCAGAGACTGCCCATGTGGCTGCCCGGCGTCACCGTGTCGAGGAAGAGGCAGGTGAGATCGCCGATCCGCCGCGCGCCCTGGACGAAGCCGTCCTCGTCGACCATGGCGCCGGGGACCGACGCCTGGAACACCTCCCGGTCGTCGTGATTGCCGATCAGGAAGACGGCCGGCAGGCCCGCCGCGGCCCATCGTTCGGCGAAGGCGTCATAGGCCTCCGCCTCGCCCCAATGGGCGAGATCGCCGGTGACCACGCAGAGATCGGCGTCTTCGTGGTTCGCCCGGATGTCGGCGATCGTCCGCGACAGCCGCTCGCGCGGATCGAGGCCGTAGAGGCGGTGGGGTTCGGCGACGACGTGGGTGTCGCTCACATGGACGATCTTGATCATGAAGAAACCAGGAAGTGAGGCGTCGAACCCTCCCTCGGCGGCGACCGTCGAGGGAGGGAGGGGGAGGGGTTCAGTTCTTCGCCGGCAGCAGGGCCCGGACGTCGCGCGCCATGTCGGCGAGCACGGCGTCGGCCTCGGCCGCGCGGCTGCCGTCCATCACCGACTGCAGGCGATCCTTGATCACGTCGGTGATCTTGAGGCCGTTGTCGCCGGGGAAGGCATACCAGTTGGTGAGGTAGGCGAGCTGGGCGACCGCCGTGAACTGGTTCGGGTTCTTCGCGTAGAAGTCGGCGAGGCGATCGGCCGCCTTCTTGTTCGGCGCCATGTAGCCGGTGTTCCGCACCATGATCGCCCCACCCTCGGCGCCGGTCCAGAACTTCACCATTTCCCAGGCGGCCTTGCGCTTGGCGGGATCGGTGGTGGTGATCATCATGACGTTGCCGCCGGCGGGAAGCCGCGACACGCCCGGCGTCAGCTCCGGGAAGGGCGACGTCTTCATCACGAACCGGTCGCCGATCTGTTTCGTCAACGCGTTCACATAGGCCGTGGTGGTCAGGAGCATGCCGACCTGACCGGCGGCGAAGGCGGCGCGCATGTCGTTGCCGGAGATGTTCGGGGTCTTGGTTTCGCTCACCATGCGGGCGAAGGTGCCGATCGCCTGGCGGCCGGCCTCGCCGTCGAAGGCGACGCGGGTCTCGCCCGCGTCCATCATCGTGCCGCCATTGTCGAACACCAGCGCCTGGAACAGCCAGTTGCCGGAGATCGGCCATTCCGCGACCATGCCGTGGACGCCGGGCTTCACGCCCTCGATCTTGGCGGCGAGCGCGAGGACGCCGTCCCAGGTGGTCGGCAGGGCGGTCGGATCGCCGCCGGCGGCCTTCACCAGATCGAGATTGAAATAGGCGATCGGCAGCGACACCGCGAAGGGCACGCCGTAGACCTTGCCGCCGATCGAGCCGGCGTCGAACATCGCCTTGTGGAAGCCCTCCGCCTCGAAGGTCTTCTCGTCGGCGATGAAGCCGTCGAGCGGCACGGCGACGCCCTTGTCGGCGAGCGCCCGCACCCGGTTCAGCGCCTGGAAGGTGACGTCCGGCCCGGTACCCGTCACCGCCTCGCGCAGGATGCGCTGGGTGGCGTCCTCGTAGTCCTTGTAGGGCGCCCGGAAGGTCACCTCGATCTCGGGATGTTCGGCCGCGAAGGCTTCCGCGATGCGCTTGTGGGTCTCGTTGAAGACGTCGCCGTAGGGGTATTGGACGACGATCTCGGTCTTCGGTCCGGCGAGGGCGGGACCGGCGACGAGCGTCAGGCCGAGGAGGAGGGCGGGAAGCGAGCGTTTCGCGGTCATGAGAGGATCCGTCCATGGAACATGCGGGGTTGGGGGGCCACTTGACGCCGGTGAAGGCGATGCCGTCGACGAAACGGCGTTGGGCGAGGAGAAAGGCGGCGACCAGCGGCAGCACGATCACCGTCGCCGCCGCCATCAGCGCGCCGTAGTTCGTGCCGGCGTCGTCGTTGCGGAAGGCGACGACCCCGAGTGGCGGCGTGAAGAGCGTGTCGGAGGAGACAGCGACGAGCGGCCAGAAGTAGTCGTTCCAATGGGCGACGACGGAGAAGATCGCGAAGGC
This sequence comes from Phyllobacteriaceae bacterium, assembly GCA_012517025.1. Lineage (GTDB taxonomy): Bacteria > Pseudomonadota > Alphaproteobacteria > Rhizobiales > Ancalomicrobiaceae > Pinisolibacter. The sequence goes on from JAAYVT010000281.1 coordinate 11,549, forward strand.
GGAGATCGCCGGTCCGGCCGCCGGCACCATCACCCGCCAGACGATCGCCAGCTCCGACATGCCGTCCATCCGCGCGGCGTCGACGAGATCGTCGGGCAGGCTCTGAAAGAACTGGCGCATCAGGAAGATGCCGAAGACCGAGACCGAGAAGGGCGTCACCAGCGCGGCGTAGGTGTCGAGGAGCCCGAGCGCGTGGAGGCCGACGAAGAGCGGCACCGCAATGGCGTGATAGGGCACCAGCAGGCCGAACAGCACCGCGCCGAAGAGCAGGCGCCGGCCACGAAACTCCGACTTGGCGAGCGCGAAGGCGGCCGGCACGGCGGTCGCGAGCTGGAGCGCCAGGATGGTCGCGGTGACGATCACCCCGTTGAGGAGATAGCGGCCGAGCGGCACCGCCGCGAAGGCGTGGGCGTAATTCTCGGACGCCGCCAGACGGCGCGGCCACAGGTGGAGATCGGTGGTCAGGATCTCGTCGGGCGCCTTCAGCGAGGTCGAGACCATCCACACGAAGGGCGCCAGCGTCACCACGGCGAGCGCCAGGAGCACGGCGTCGCGCGCGATCGCGCCGACCGAGAAGCGGCGAGCGGGAAGACCGATCCGGGTCATCGGGCGTGGATCCTCTTTTCGACCAGCAGGACCTTGGTCAGGGTGACGACCAGCATGGCGGCGACGAAGACGACGGCGATCGCGGCGGCGCGGCCGGTACGGAAGAACTCGAAGCCCTCCGCGTACATCGTGTAGAGCAGCACCTCGGTCGCCTTGTTCGGGCCGCCCTTGGTCAGTGCGTGGACGGTGTCGAACACCTGGAAGGAGCGGATCGTCGAGATCACCACGACGAAGAGGGTCACCGGCGCCAGAAGCGGCCAGGTGACGAGCCTGAACCGTGCCCAGGCCGAGGGCGCGCCGTCCATCTCGGCCGCGTCGTAGAGCGAGGTCGGGATGCCGGAGAGGCCGGCGAGGAACAACACCATGGCGAAGCCGAACTGCTGCCAGATGCCGATCGCGGCGAGGGCGGGAAGCGCCGTGGCGCCGTTCTGCAGCCAGTTCACCGGCGCGATTCCGACGAGGCCGAGGACCGCGTTGACGAGGCCGAAGGTCGGATGGAGCATGAACTCCCAGACGATCGCCATGGCGACCAGAGAGGCCATCACCGGCAGGAAGAAGATCGTCCGCCAGACCGGGGCGAGGGCGCCGCTGCCCTGCAACGCCAGGGCGACGGCGCGGCCGAGCCCGGTCGAGCCGGCGACCACGGCGACCGCATAGAGGGCGGTGTTGGCGATCGATCGCCAGAACACCGGATCGCTCGCGAGATCGGCGTAATTGGCGAGACCGACGAAGCGCCAGGCCTTGGCGCCGAGCTGGTAGTCGGTGAGCGACAGCGCCACCACCAGGGCCAACGGCACCACGAGGATCAGACCGATCAGCGCCGCCGCCGGTCCGACCAGGCCCCAGGCCGCGCGCTCCTCGTGGGGACGACGCGGCCGCTCACCGCCGATCGACCGATCGGCGGGCACGGAAACGGACATTTCGGTCATGCCCCCCTCCCGACGACGGAGCGCAGACGGCGACCTGCCGCGTCGAAGACGAGCAGACGATCGGGTCGGATCGAGAGCCCCCAGGTCTCGCCGATCAGGGGACGCGGATCGTGCGGATCGCGGCGCACGACGATCGGTGCGGCGGCCGCCCCGACCGTGAGATGGACCATCAGATCGCTGCCGAAGTTCTCGAGGTGGACGACCCGGCAGGCGAGCGCCGCGCCGGTGGGATCGACGAGCCGGACCGCCTCCGAGCGGAAAGCGAGACGCAGCCGGTTCGGATCGGGCGTTCGCGTCCCGTCCACACCCAGGGCGGCGGCGAGACCGGCGTCCGCGGCGATCACGTTGATCTTCGGCGAGCCGACGAATTCGGCGA